>JBGSHQ010000317.1:0-7146 GCA_041752095.1 Bdellovibrionia bacterium | reverse complement strand
GCCTAACGTGTCTGCACCTCTGAATCCAACCGTGATCATCCAAAAAAAGCGCGATGGTAAAGCACTCACCGAAGCCGAAATTAAATTTCTAATCTCAGGCCTACTCGATGGGAGCGTCGCCGATTACCAACTCTCTGCATTTCTAATGGCCGTTTATTTCAAGGGCATGAACCCCGAGGAAACGGTTTCCTATACTCGGACGATGCTTGAAAGTGGCGAGCGCTATAATTTTTCCGATATTCCCGGGGTAAAAGTCGATAAACACTCGACGGGTGGAATTGGCGATAAAGTTTCGATTATTCTAGCCCCCCTTGCGGCTGCTTGTGGGCTCGTCGTTCCTATGATGGGTGGACGGGGACTAGGACACACCGGTGGCACCCTCGATAAACTCGAATCCATCACGGGCTATAACGTCAACGTCTCAAAAGAGCAGTTCACTCATGCGCTTCGAACGATAGGATGCGCGATCATCGGCCAGAGCGAAAAAATAGCTCCTGCCGACCGAAAGCTTTACGCCCTTCGCGATGTCACAGGAACCGTAGAAAGTCTTCCGCTCATCTGTGGATCGATCCTCTCGAAAAAATTAGCAGAAGGAACCGATGTTCTAGTCCTCGATGTAAAAGTAGGCTCTGGCGCCTTCATGAAGACGAAGAAGGACGCTACTCTTCTCGCGAAAGCACTCATCTCGGTCGCTAAAAAATGCGGGTTAAAATGTAAGGCTGTTCTGACTAATATGGATCAGCCACTTGGAAACGCGGTCGGAAATTCGATCGAAATGATCGAATGCATCGAAATGATGAAATCCGGCGGCACCGGGGCGAGCGACCTAAAAGAAATCACGATCGCGCTTTGCGCCCAGATGCTGGAATCCGGCGGAGTGGTGAAAACAATTACTGAAGGGCGCAAGCTCGCATGTCTAAAACTCCAAGACGGGAGTGCATGGAAAAAGTTCCAACAGATGATCGAGTTCCACCAGGGCTCCCTGCCCATGATTCACGACACGAGTCTATTCAGGATGGCTCCGAATAAAGTCGAATGGAAATCTCCGAAGCGTGGCTTCATCACGAAAATGAATACTGAAGAATTCGGCCGCATGATCGTAGATCTCGGTGGCGGAAGAAAAAAGACCACAGATAAAATTGATTATTCCGTCGGATTTTATTTCCATAAAAAACTCGGAGCGAAAATCAGCTCCGGCGATGTCCTCGTAACAGCCTACCTCCCAAATGGCGTCGATAAGACCGAATGGGAGCGACGTTTTTTTTCTGCAGTTACAATTAGTCCACAACGAAAAGCGGTCCCGAAGCTGATTATGGAAACCCTTTCATCATGAAAAAGATTTATGAAAGCGTCATCGAAGCGGTCGATGTCATTAAGGCCAGGAGTGGGAGTTTTCAACCTGAACTTGGTTTCATTTTAGGCTCCGGGCTCGGAGCAATCACGAATCACATCGAAGATCCGATTTCGATCCCTTACACTGATATTCCCCATTTTCACGGTACTTCGGTAGAGGGGCATGCGGGTAAAATGGTTTTAGGGAAATTCCACGGAGTCTCGTGCGTCTTCCTTCAAGGACGGTTTCACGTCTACGAGGGCTACCCCATGGACGAAGTCGTTTTTCCCACTCGAACGATCTGCGCACTTGGAATTAAGACGCTAGTCCTTACGAATGCTTCAGGCGGTATAAACACCCGATACCGTCCGGGAAATATTATGATCATCGAAGATCATATTAACCTGATGGGAGATAACCCTTTAAAAGGGCCGAACCTCGCAGAATTTGGTCCACGCTTTCCCGATATGTCGGAAGCCTACTCTAAAGATTGCGTCGCGATTTTTGAAAAATGTGGTGAAGAGCTCGGACTCGAATTAAAAAAAGGGACTTATGTCGGAGTACTCGGCCCTACCTACGAAACTCCAGCAGAAGTCCGGATGCTTCGAACTCTCGGTGGAGATGCCGTAGGAATGTCGACCGTTCCTGAGGCGATCGCTGCCGCCCACCTCGGTGTTCGTGTTACAGGGCTCGCTTGTATTACGAATCTTGCGGCAGGATTATCGCCTAAACGCCTCTCCCATCAAGAAGTGATTGAAAACGTAAAGCTCAGCGTAGAGAGTTTAGATAAACTTATTGCAGCTGCAGTTCCTAAACTTGTTTATCGAAAGGTCGCTCAGTGAAAGTGACAAAACTCCCCTCCTCGCTAAAAAAACTTTACGAAGCTGCTAAAAAAGCTCGAAAAAATGCTCACGCTCCCCATTCGGATTGCCAAGTCGGAGCCGCGATTCGTCTCACGAGTGGAAAAATTATTCCAGGCTGCAACGTCGAGAACGCAAGCTACGGCGGCACTGTCTGTGCTGAGCGCGGAGCGATCCAAACCGCTGTCTGCTCAGAAGGAAAAATCAGCATCAAAGAAATCCTAGTCATCACCGACGCTACTCCTCCATGGCTACCCTGCGGACTCTGTCGGCAGGTGATGTCTGAGTTTATCGCTGATGCACCCGGCGGCGATATCCAGCTTCATGCTACGAACTTAAAAGGTGACTGCATCTCGACCACCTTTCTGGCTCTTTATCCCGGACTTTTTAGCCCGAAAGAGCTAAAATCCGCTCAGAAAAAATCGAAAAAATGAAGTCGGCCTCGAAGACAAAAGAACTCTGGCTCACAGGAGCAACGGTTCTGACCCAGAATAATAAGCGACAGGTAATGAACGCGAACGTGCGTATCGTCGATGGTCGCATCGCTGAGATCACGACAAAATCTGCGCCTCGCTCCGGGAAAACAAAAGTAATGAACCTCGCCGGGCTTACTCTCCTTCCCGGCTTCGTCCAAGCCCATGTCCATCTTTGCCAAACCCTCTTTCGAAATCAGGCTGACGATTTAGAGCTCATGGACTGGCTCGCAAAAAAAATCTGGCTGATGGAAGCGGCCCATACGGAGGAAACACTTTTTACTTCTGCGAAGATGGGGATTCATGAACTCCTTTCGACGGGCACCACATCAATTCTCGATATGGGTACCGTTCGCCATACGGACTCGATCCTGGAGGCAGCAAAAAAATTCGGCATTCGAGGGAGTTTCGGGAAGTGCCTGATGGACCATCCCGATACGACACCTGAGTATTTACGCGAACCCACACGCGATGCTCTCGTGGAGGCTGCGAATCTGTTTAAAAAATGGAACGGGAGTGAAAACGATCGCCTCCGCATTTCCTACGCTCCGCGCTTTGTGATTTCATGCACCGAGACTCTCCTTCGCGAAGTCGTTTCCCAGGCTCGCACGAATAAAACTCTCATCCACACTCACGCGAGTGAGAATTTAAAAGAAATCCAGCTCGTGAAGAAACTCGTTCAATGCGAAAATGTTGAATACCTCGACCAGCTCGGTATGACCGGAAAAAACCTCGTACTCGCCCACTGCATTTGGTTGAAGCCGAACGAAAAAGAAATTTTACGTCGAACGGGGACTCACGTCGTCCACTGCCCGAGTAGTAATATGAAACTGGCTTCGGGCTTTGCTCATGTCTCGGATCTACGATCTCGGGGTGTGAATGTCGCCCTCGGGGCAGACGGGGCTCCGTGCAATAATAACTTAAATATGTTCACGGAAATGAGGATGGCGGCCCTGATTCATAAACCCGCCCATGGACCCAAAACCCTACCGGCACATGAGGTTCTCGATATGGCCACGCGGGATGGGGCGAAGGCTCTGTCGTGGTTTAATGAGATTGGGTCGATTGAAAAGGGTAAAAAGGCTGATTTAATCGCATTAGACCTGAATCAACCCGATAACGCAGCGCACATTATTGGATCCAAGCTTGATCCGGAAGCCATTGCGTCGTCGATCGTCTATTCAAGCAACCAGCGCCACCTCCGACATACTTTCGTGGATGGAAATCTCCTCTTCACCGGCGGAAAAGTCCGTGGTATCCCCTCCGAACAGCTCGTTAAAGAAATACGACTGGCCCAGGCGACGATCTACCGACATATTTCGAAAAAAACCTCGAAATAAGAAGAGATGCACGACTGGCCTTTTGTCGTTTTCCGGACATGAGTGAAGTTTTTAAATTTAAAAAAAGGTAGGCAAGCCCATGTACGCAGTAATTGAAACCGGTGGAAAGCAATATAAAGTCCAGCCCGGCGACGTCGTCCAAATCGAAAAACTCGAAGGCGATATCGGAACCGCTACGAAATTTTCGAGTGTTCTGCTCGTCGCAAAACCAGGAACGGATTCCACCACGATCTGGCTCGGTAAGCCGACTCTGAACGGTGCAGTGGTTGATGCAGAAATCGTCGGCCAAGGGCGCGGCGATAAAGTGGTCATCGTGAAAATGAAGCGACGTAAACAGTACCGCCGTACTGCTGGACACCGCCAAGACCTCACCCAACTTTTAATCTTAGGTGTTGCGAACGGATCAGGCGAAAAGCTTGAACTCTCGGCTACTGAGAAAAAAGATCGTCTCGCGAAGTTCATCACGCATCTTAAGCCTAAAGGACCAGCCTTCTCACCGAAGCGCCTTGGATCCCGTAAGAAGCTGAATGCGAAAATCATGGCAGAAAATAAAGCAGGAACTCCTAAGCCAGCCACTGCTAAAAAAGCTGTAGCAAAGAAAGCGAAATAAAACATGGCACACAAAAAAGCCGGTGGTAGTACCCGTAACGGTCGTGACTCGAATCCTAAGATGCTGGGCGTGAAGCGCTTCGGTGGTCAGCTTGTTAAGGCAGGCGAAATCATCGTTCGTCAGCGTGGAACGAAGTTCCACCCAGGTCGTAACGTAGGCCTCGGTCGTGACTTCACGATCTACGCTCTCGTTCCAGGCGTTGTTACTTTCGAACGCTACGATAAAACCCGCCAACAGATTTCGATCTACCCACAAGCGTAAGCTTTCGTAGATATTTATAATAAAAACCCCAGGTTGGATTTTCCAATCTGGGGTTTTTTTCATTTTCCGCCAGCTTTTTGACACTTCATTTCTACGAGGGAAATTCCGATAAGTGAGTGATATGAAATCTGTCGCACTTATTGCGCTAATCCTACTACCTATTCTCTCTCCTGTCGCTCGAGGGGGAGACCCCACCTTCGGAACTGAATTTGAGTTTTCAAGCAACGCAATCGAAGCCGCATTCCAGGAACGGATGCTCCAAGGCGACAATCAGATGCCTAATCAATCTGAACATGATGCCGCGATAAAAGTAGCTGAGCAGGTCAGAAAAAACTGCGCAGAATGCACTGTAACTGAGCACAGAGGAAAGTTCGGACTCATAGAGTATCAAGTAAAATTTCCTGATGGGTGGGGATTTAACATCAGCGTCGATCCAGCTGTCGTTGAGATCCAAACCGACCCCGCTACAGCGGCAGAGCTGAAAAACTACAAAAAGCGGATTCAAACGTACATTTTCGATTCATCGAAAGCGGTCGGACTTTCTTATCGCCCCTCTTCCTATGTCGAAACAGCAGAGGAGTTAACTGCCCATTTAAATATCGGCCTTCGTTCAGCGTTTGAAAATGATCCGAAAGGATTCATGCGATTTCTAGCGGACTATGCAAATCGACCTGCCCTCGGTCGAGGGATATTGGGGGGCGACAAGAAAAATGCCCCACTCATAAGTGAACTCACACTAAACCAGCGACTCGCATTTTCTAAATTAGTGGACGATGTAAATTTAAATAAAAACGTAACAGTCGATGAAGTCATTCGCCGAATGAATTTTGAGGTCTACACCGATACCCCTACATTTGGCGGGAGTGCTTCGAGTGGAAGACATTATCAAGCCATCGGTCTAAGACAACTCATTAAGCCCGAGTTTAAAACTCAAGATATGCCTTTCGAACTGAGAGCCGTAAGGCAACCTAAGAACGCTCTTCAGTACATTCGGCTCGTCGAATTAATGGATGCAAGAATCCAATTTATTAAAAACCAAGGTAACTCACCCATTCGGTTTATCAATTCAGACTTGATCGAATTAACTGCACACGGAGAGCGCATCGAGGTTCAAGCACTCGAGTTTGTTCTTTATGTCGAAGAGATAGGATTAAAATGGCAGGACTACAAAAGTATAGTGAGCACTGAAATTCGTGAAATCCTCAACTCTGGTTTCGTCGAAGAGTTTTTAGTCGGAAAAATTAACTGGGCGAGTGAAGTAGAACGAAATGTATTCACAGAATCTTTGGTATCCCACTCCCTCGTGTCATCCCATATCGAAGAACGAATGCTTCGAATCCTAAGCGCGAAAAAAACCCCGCCCGGTGCATGGACACTGGCGCTGAAAACACTCGAATACCAATCGAAAAAAAGCACTTCGACTGCATCTGCTGCACTCGAAGTCGCAAATAAAATTGTTGAGCTGAGCATTAAGCGAAAAATCAATTTGGACCCTATTGGTGGAACTCATCATTTCATCGAGCGGATCACCAGCTCCATTAACATGAATAAAAAAGTTTCTTTTATACAGCGGTGTAGAAATCTTTTAGGGATAAAATAAAGTGGTGAACCTAAGGAATTCACAAACTACCCTTATAACAGTGATATTTTTTAGTGTTTTATCACCGCCTAAATCTTACGCGGCCGACATTCAGCTTATAGCTCCAAACTGTGACGCGTTTTTAAAAGAACAATCCCAAGTTGAAGATCTTCCGAACCCAGGAGAACTCTACGAAAACGCACAAGATGACTCTATACTTTACGCATTAAAAGAAAGATCCCAAGCGAAAGAATTCGGAGAAAAAATCGATCGAGCCGCTGAAAATAGCGAATGGGAGAAAGCAGTAGAATTATTAAACGAGTTTGGTGTTAAAGGAAAAATAGTAAAATGGGAAAATAATTACTTAGAGCATTTAGGTCTCGAACTAAAAGTCGATGGAGAACAAAACAATCCCTTAATTCGAGCAATCCATAGATTAAAAGAATCATGGAAAAAGCAAAAACGAGGTTCATTTCCTAAAATTATAGTCGGAAATTCAGACGCATTAAAGACCGAGAATGGGTACTACGATCCAAATAATCATGAAATATTCATTCGAATGGAGCGATTTACTGATTTTATAAAAAAGGATCAGTTTCCAGAAACGCTTGCACACGAACTTAGGCATTCGGGATTTAATCGAAAAATAAAAACGATTAACGTCGAAAAACAATTTTATCGCGCCGAATT
>JBGSHQ010000316.1:0-5016 GCA_041752095.1 Bdellovibrionia bacterium | reverse complement strand
ACTGACAGAACTGGCGCCGAGAAATTTCGCCTCGTCGAATAGCAGCGTCGATTTCGTAATGGCGATCAGGAGTCGCATCCATGAGGAGAACGAGGTTAGAACGTTCACGGTTCCAAGCATCACAGTCCGCTTTCACCCAGTTTCCAGGCTGGGCATAGAGACCGACCTCGCCACAAAACTGTGCAAATAACGAAAATGTGCGCATGAGTTCGATTTCTTTGATGTTCGGCGCTTTCGTCGCAATCCCGTAATTTCCAGAAAACCGAGCAGCGCTCGAGGCCAAGCAAGCTTGCGCCACCTGGGGTCCGTTATTGCTAGGCTCCTGGCCGAAAGTGAAACAGAACGTGTTTAGCACGGACTGCTCGCTCCTCATCACGGCGAGGATGCGGGGATCGATCGGATCTGCGCTTGAAAATGAAGTTACAGAAAACGTCGCGAGGGCGAGGGCTAATAAAGATTTCATTACCATTCGATACAGGATTCATCGCTCCGCGACAACTATCGGATGATAAACCCTATCCAGCGAGTATTATTGAACTTTTGCGTCCTGGGATTTAGAAATTGCGGGTTCTTCCGTCGAGCGGCGGCCATTCCCGAGCTGCCCGAAGAGATTCGGGCCCCAGCACTTCACGCTATGGTTTCGAAACATCATGCAGCCGCCCTGATCGGCTTCTGAGAAACCAAAATCAATCACCCCAATCGCGATCTTCTGGGCCGTGCCCGTCGCATGGAAGTAGGAGCCGTAAAGGAGATCACCACTCGAGGTAATGATCGTTCCGCTTGAAGAAATTTTTACGGGGTTTATGTAAGGATTCCAAAACGCTGACACATAAGGAGTCGGACTTGCGACTTTCCATCCGCCCGCAGTTGCATCGATTGCGCGATCACCTAGGCTTGCACCCGCGCAAAACATCTGGCCGAGACGGATCATACACGTGCGACCATCACTGGCCGTGAGTGAAGTCACACCATCGGTGAATACATCAGTCGGGTTCATCACCTCTGGATTCGAATCCGAGGCACCCACTTCACCCATCGCATTCATCCCGAAACATTTCACGCCGCCGCCAGAGACTAAAACGCAGGCGTGATTCGCACTGAGTGCGACAGACGTTACTCCGCTTGCGAGAATGACTCTCGGAGTTTTAGAAATAAGCCTAGGCACTGGACCTACCGTCGAAACAGCGAGACGAGTACCGAAACACAGGAGTTGTCCGCTAGTCGTTACGGCGCAGGTCCACCTTCCACGAGCAGCGACTTGTTTTACATTTCTTAAAATAGAAACGGGTCTAGAGAATGAAATGGCATTTGGGTCAGCAGGTACGGGATTAATTCCTAACTGACTATTCTCATTCGAACCCCAGCAAAAAAGTTCTTCATTTCGAATCGCACAGCTATGTTCGAAGCCCACTGCGATGTCGGAAACATCTGATGGAAAAACCACAGTAGGAGATAGAACTACTTTTACAGTGTAAGACGAACCCGTGAGTGAGTCTGGAACACCATCAACGACTCCGGAATCTCCGTTACCGATTTGTCCGTTTTTATTCAGTCCCCAACACGAAAGTTTTCCCGACTGAATCGCGCAGGCATGCTGAGCGCCGACAGCTACCTTAGAAACACCGACATCCGGTGTCGGCGCGACGTTATTAGGGACAGTAAGAGGTTGTACTAAGTCAGACGACTTCGTAGTGCCTTCAGTTAATAGTTTCGACTTCGCAGTCTCTGCTTGCGGAACACAAGCTGACGCGAACAGAAGACAAGCGAGTGATGTTGTTTGAAAAATCTTATTCCCCATAAACCCTACTTATAGAATATATGACTCGTTGCGCGTCCGTAATGTGTCTTTTTCGACACGGAATTTGGAAAAATGGGCCGCGTGTGGAATGCTTTTAGCCATGAAACTACAATGGATTGTGGGGTTCATCGCTACTTCTGCTTTTGCTGGAGCAACGATTGAACAGGCTAAATGGAGTTCGAAAACAGTAGAGGTCTGCTTTGCAGACAGTGCGCAGAAAGACCTCTCGCGCTTTAAGGAAGATTCGAAAACCTTCCCCACCCGGCCCTCGGTAAAGAGTGCGACTGCTGAGGAAAAGGCGCTCATCGAGAAAATGATACGCTCGGAGTTTACTCCCGCACTCACGGGCCTAGAATTCACAGGCTTTCAAGACTGTAGTGAGAGCCGCCCCTCGCAGCTTTATATTTATTTAGGAAGTGGCGGGCCGCTCGGCGCCGCGAACATCGGCGAAGGAATGAAGATTGATAAGTACTGGACTTACCGCGACCAGGAAGGCCACCAGATCGTCTCGCCCGTTTACGTAAAACTCTCCGCCGCGCTCCCGAGCTATCTCTATCTCCAGAATTTACTCTCGCTAAAAGACCAGTCAGGTCTTCTCACCCCGAGTGAAGATTTTCAGATGAACGCACTTCACGAGTTCGGCCATACGGCTGGCCTCATTCACGAAGATGAACGCCCGGAAGCAAATCGCAGTGCAAACTGTATTTACCAAAACGCACAGTCAAACTACCGCACGAGTAAACCTGTTTTCTTAACCCCTTATGATCCGGCTTCGATCATGTCGTACTGTTTTACGTTTCGTCTTCACGACATGAGTGGACTTCATTATCAGGTGGGACTTCCAGGGCGGGACTCGACTCAGCTACCGAATGAAGGAATTACTCTCCTTCCATGGCCTGGAGTTTTTTTCGAAGATAATGAACGGATATTAGAACTCACGAATAAGGTCGACCGATCTGAATATAAAATCCGAATTGGACTCAGTGCTAAGGACCGGGAGTCTATAAGACTTCTTTATCCGAATTAGGCGACTTTCAGTCTCTATTTATCGAGTGAAACCCGACGGAGTCGAAGGGCATTTCCAATCACAGAGACAGAACTAAAACTCATCGCAGCACTAGCGATCATCGGATTTAAGAGAAGCCCAAAAACCGGGTAAAGGACACCTGCTGCTAATGGAACACCCAGTGCATTATAGATGAAAGCAAAAAACAGATTCTGACGGATATTCTTCATCGTAGCGTGACTCAGATTTCGCGCTCGAACGACACCGCGCAAATCCCCTTTTAATAGCGTAATTCCTGCACTCTGAACCGCGACATCGGCTCCGGAGCCCATCGCGATCCCTACATCAGCCTGCGCGAGCGCTGGGGCATCGTTTACCCCGTCTCCAGCCATGGCAACTTTTCGTCCTTCCGATTGAAATTTTTTAATGATCGCATTTTTTTCTGAAGGAAGCACTCCTGCGTAAACTTCAGTGATACCGAGCTTTCTCGCTACTGCATTCGCAGTGACTAAATGATCACCCGTAAGCATGACGAGTCTTAATCCTGATTTTTTTAAACTCTCTAAAGCTCCACGTGAGGACTCTTTAATCGGATCAGCGACCCCAATAAGTCCAGCTGCTTTACCATCCACAGAAAGAAAGAGAACCGTCTGTCCTTCGTTTTGGAGATCCGCCGCTTTTTCTTTCATTTCGGATGAACTGATATTCAGGGATTCTAGAAATTTCAGATTTCCGAGTGCGAGTTTTTTCCCCGCGACAGTACCCTGAATTCCCATTCCCGTAACAGACTGAAAATCGAGGGCACTTAAAAGATTTTCGATCCCACGCGATTTTGCTCCATCGAGAATGGCACCAGCCAAAGGATGCTCACTCCCCTTCTCTAGAGTCGCTGCATATTTTAAAACATCGGTTTCACTAAAACCGGCTAGAACTTCCACCGTAATCAGCTTTGGTTTTCCTTCGGTTAGCGTTCCTGTTTTATCGAAAACGAGGGTGTCCACTTTTTCGAATCGTTCGAGTGCTTCTGCACTTCGAATGAGTATTCCCGACTGGGCGCCCCGCCCTGTGCCGACCATGATGGACATCGGAGTGGCAAGCCCGAGCGCACACGGACACGCAATGATCAGTACGGCCACCGCATTTACGAGCGCATAGCTTAGACTCGGTTCAGGACCGAAAATGGCCCAAACGACAGCCGTAACGATCGAAGAAAAAACGACCATCGGCACAAACCAACCCGAAACACGGTCGGCTAAACTTTGGATCGGCGCACGTGTGCGCTGGGCTTCGTTCACCATCCGAACGATCTGGGCTAAAAGCGTATCTTTACCAACCGAACGTGCTTCGAAAATGAAACTACCGGTCTCATTCGTCGTACCCGCACTGACGACCGAACCCACATTTTTTTCTGACGGCATCGATTCGCCGGTGAGCATCGATTCATCAACCGTACTTCGACCAGAGAGAACCACTCCATCGACGGGAACTTGTTCGCCGGGTCGAACGCGGAGGTGCATCCCGATTTTTACTTCCCCGAGATCGACATCGGTTTCGTTCCCATCCTTATGAACAACCCGCGCAGTTTTCGGAGCGAGCTTTAGAAGTGCACGAATCGCAGAACTCGTCGCTCCTCGTGCGCGGAGTTCTAAAACCTGTCCGAGAAGAACGAGCGTAATAATGACGGATGCTGCTTCGAAATAGACATGAACCCGGCCATGGGAATAAAAATCCTGTGGAAAAATTCCGGGAGCAAGGGTCGCAAGGATACTAAATAAAAACGCAACCCCCGAACCGATCGCAATCAGCGTGAACATATTAAAGTTTCGCGTCCGAATCGAAATCCATCCTCGCTCGAAGAGTGGAAACCCTGCCCACAGTACGACGGGAAGTGAAAGCACGAGCTGGACCCAGTTCATGGAGTTACCTGGAATCAGCGAATGAAACGGATTCCCAGGAATCATCTCACCCATCGCAAGTGTGAGGAGTGGGATAGAAAAGAGCGCGGATATTTTAAGTCTTCGTGTGAAATCGACGAGTTCAGGGTTTGGACCTTCTTCTTCGAACGAAAACTCTAAAGGCTCTAGCGCCATTCCGCAGATCGGACAGCTTCCTGGCCCCACCTGTTTAATTTCTGGATCCATCGGGCAGGTATAGATCGCGTCCTTCGGGGCAGCTGCTGCTTTCGCGGCCTTTACCGATTCATCTAAATATT
>JBGSHQ010000315.1:0-4310 GCA_041752095.1 Bdellovibrionia bacterium | reverse complement strand
TCTTCGACCTCGATTTTTTCATTAGATTTAAAGCTTCTTCGACAGAGAGCGCTTCGGCGTAGGACCTCTTAGTCGTAATCGCATCAAAGAAATCAGCAATCGAAGTGACACGGGCCATGAACTGGATCTCGTCACCCTTCAGGCGAGTCGGATATCCCGTCCCATCGAAGTTTTCATGGTGCTGATAAACCACATCACGAATGAGATCGACGTTGGATCCTTGCGGCCCTTTAACCCCACGCTGACTGAGAAACTCTTGTCCAAACGTCGGGTGTCGTTGAATTTCGAGAAACTCTTCGTCGGTAAGTCGACCCACCTTATTCAGAATCTTTGTTGGAATTTTAATTTTCCCGATATCGTGCAGAAATCCGCCCATGCCCGCATTAATCAGATCATCCGGCGATGCATCAGGGATAGTGAGTTTATAAATCAGGATACAATACATCGAAACGTTAATGGAGTGATCGTAGGTATAAAAATCATGAAAGCTGAGTGTACCGATAAGCTCGTGAAGCTGATTCAGCTCATACCCTTTTAGTAGCTCAACAAACCCTTCCACCGTCTGACGAGTGCCATCGAGCGTTTGGTTAATAATATCGACCGAAACTTCATCCGTTTTTACGTTAAAAATTCCATCGAGATGGTGAAGCGCAGACGATTTTAAGATCTGAACTTTTTCTTTCTCACTCTTTCCAAAGTACTGACATATGGCGCGAAGATACGCACCACGCTCGAGCTCGGAGATATAGATTTGCAGATATTTTTGCTTGAGCTGAATGAAATCCGCTTTAGTCATCGTGTCGCCAACTGGAAGAATTCGAACGTAATGATCACGTCCTTCAACGACTGAAGAATTAATATAGAGATTATAAGGAATCGGATGTTCCATCACGAGTAGATCCGGATCCGGTACAAAGAATACGCCAGTTGCCATTCTACTCAGGATAAATCATCCACCCACGTTCAGTCTAAGGATGGAATATTGACGCTTTATTTTTTATGTCTAACGCTTCCCATAAAAAGCCGCGCCATCGGATCGAAAAGCCAATTCGGAAGGAGCTTGAGGAGTCGGATCACCCAGCGAAACTGCCAGGGCGCCACTGAGAACGATTCTCCCTTTAAAACGGCTCGAGCAAAAATCCGTCCAGCCCGGTCCACATCCATTAAAAAAGGCATCGAGCCTTTATTCTTACCCGTCAGTGCCGTTCGTATAAATCCCGGAGCAATCGTCACGACCCGAACGCCGTAAGGAGAAAGGTCTACGCGTAAACTTTCAAGATAGTTAGAAAGTGCTCCCTTGCTTGCCGAATAGGCGCCTGATTCCGGGAGGCCTCGCGTCGCAGCCACACTCGAAACTCCGGCGATCGTGCCAGAACCCCGCGCAACCATCCGAGGTTTCATCCACTCGGCCGCGTTTAAGGCGGCCATAACGTTCACATCTAAGCACCGTTTTACTTCTATCCAAGAATCCTCTTCGACATGACTTCGGCCAGAAATACCCGCGTTTAAAACAAGGTGCGTAATCCCATTAAAAACCTGCTCAAACTCTTGAAGTGCCGCACGCTGTGCCTGAAAATCCGTCACATCAAGCGCAGCAATGCGAACATCGCGAGCACCGAGTGCTCGAAGCTCATCCTCTAACTTTTCAAGCAGCTCTTTACGGCGTGCAATGAGTCCAATTCGAGCACCGCCCTCAGCGAAAGCTTCTGCCATCGCTTTACCAATTCCTTCACTCGCTCCCGTAATCACAATGACTGGTGTATTCGATTGATCTTCCATTTTAGTTATACTGAGAAAGATCACGTAAAAAAAAGAGTGGGATTTTTACATCAAACTCGGTTCCATCCTCACGTGTAATTCGGTAGGTCCCGCGCATACTTCCCGTGGGGGTAGGAAGTGGGCAAAAGCTTGAATACTTAAAAGAAGAACCCGGGGCGAGATTCGGAGTTTCTCCTACCACGCCGTCCCCTTTCACTTCACGAACAACTCCTTCGCCGTCCCGGATGATCCAGTGCCTAGAAATTAACTTCGCGGGCTTATCCGTTAGATTCGTGATGGTCACCTCATAGGAGAAAACAAAAAGGTTCTCCCCAGGATTCGAATGCTCCTTCGCAAAAACCGGGAGGACTTCTACTGTAATTCCGTTTGTCGACTCGCGATACATGGTTCTAACCGTATCCGAGCCGTGCTAGGTTCGAAAGTATGAACTTACTACTGATTCGAGGTTTAATCAGGGACCGGAGGTGTTGGGGCGATTTTCCTGAAAAACTCACCAATCACGCGCCGCACTTAAAAACCTATTTTATGGATTTACCGGGCGTAGGTAGCGAAAACGGTAGAAATTCACCCACCAGTATCGGGGCCATCCGAATTGATATTGCAAAACGTTTTCATGATTTCATTGCTCAAGGAAAGTTTCCAAAAGGACCCTGGTCTGTACTCGGAATTAGCCTAGGTGGGATGATCGCGCTCGACTGGGCGACAGCTGAACCCGATCTTTTTGAAAAATTAATCGTCATCAATAGTTCGACTTCAGACGTCGCAAAGCCACTCGAACGGTTTAATATAAAGCTCATTCCAGAAATTTTAAAAGTTCTCATGAATCCAAAGCCTGAATTTACAGAAAAAATGATTTTAAAAATCACCTCAAATCGCTACCAGAATAAAGACCCAAAAATTCTTGCACTTTTATCTGAACAGATTAAGTGGCGCCGGGAACGACCGATCACGCGAACCACTTTTCTGAATCAACTCTACGCTGGAGCGACCTACACCCTGCCCCCCACCCGGCCAAAACCAAAAGCAGTGCTATTTTCAAGCGATGGTGATCGCCTCGTTTCGCCACACTGTTCCTCACGCATGGCGCTCCAGCTTGGAGTGAGACAAATTAAACACCCGTGGGCCGGGCACGATTTAGTTCTCGATGACCCCGAATGGCTCGCAAACCAAATAGCCGATTGGATGATTACCCCTGTATGAGTTCTCGAATTACTGATTTAGTCGATCTTGATCACTACCCTTTTAAACTCGATATTCGTTACGCAAGATCCGATAACTTCATGGGTAAGGCGGTTTATCCTATCGAGAAAGCTTTTCTACAGGAACAGGTCGCGGAAGATCTTGTCGCCGTTCATGAATCCTTGGCCGAGCATGGATTTGGAATTCTCGTTTTTGATGGATATCGACCCTGGATCGTTACGAAAATTTTTTGGGACTGGGCAAATAAAGAACAACGTGAATTTTTTGCAAATCCAGAAAAGGGCTCAGGACATAACCGTGGAACCTCGGTCGACTGTTCGCTCTACGACTTAAAGACAAGAAAAGAAATCGAAATGCCTTCAGGCTTTGATGAGCTAACGGAACACTCCTGGGTTGAGTACACCGGAGGAACAGATCTCCAAAGAAAGCGCCGAGATCTATTAATCGAATCGATGCGCGCCCAGGGTTTTACGACAATTAAAAATGAATGGTGGCATTTTAATCATCCTGCCGCAGCCGATTATCCCGTATTGAATGTCAGTTTTTCAGAAGTCATGGAAGAACTCGGATAGATTACCGAGATAAACTACTGAGCGGTTCCCATGGGAATGGTGAAAACTGCACTACAGGTTCCACGGTCGGGGTGGCAGAAATTTTCAATACAGTCTGAATTTTTTACGCATGGCTCTTGGTAGCCCCGTTTTCGAACGCAGACGTAAACGGGCTGAACTTGAAAATGGATCTGCGGCATCTCTTTTAGATTCTCGCGCGCCATCATTTTTCGAATGCATTTTTGGTGAATGCGTTCAAACCGTTCTGGGAAATTTTTCATGACTTCATCTAATGATGAGGCGCCTAGAAAATAGGTATCCATCAAAGACTCCGCCTGGGGAGACTCACTACAGCTCAGCCTTCCAAAAGAAGAGTGCCCTTCAGAACAAACAACGCCCCCGTCTCCGCGAGCAGTCTCAAAGCCCATATAAAGAAGGGTAAATGTGATGAGAACGATCCATTTATTCATTTTAGCCTGTGGGGAATAGACTATTCCCTCATATCCGTTTTCGGGTTCGTACGGACTAGGCTTTAACGTCTTTAGAATCGTCTAATATTTAGGCACCTATAAAAGGCTATTACCGTTCTGCTTGTAGATGAGCTTCGACAAACCAGAGGTACTTATCGATACCACGAGATGCTTCGGTAAAAATATCAGCAGTTCCTCGGTCCATGAGTTCTTCTGAACGCCGAATAGCATCACGTATAAACCCACCATAGCTTGCCAAACTCGTCGCAAGTGCATCAACATGCGCATGCCCAGCCGATATATCGGCTGG
>JBGSHQ010000314.1:0-4000 GCA_041752095.1 Bdellovibrionia bacterium | reverse complement strand
TGCAGCGAGGTATCCTTCAATTTTAAGTCGATCACTCCATGCTGAAATTTGCTCGGGAGTGTAATCTTTTACGGCTACTTGCCGGATAGACGATTGATGAGCCTCTAAAATCCCAGCCACATCTTGAGTCGTTGCCCGTCTGATCGTGATCATAAGAATCTCCAATAGAAAGGCCCACCAAACTCAACGCTTGATGAGCCCTTCGATATATATTCTAAAACGATTTATTTCTTAGCTTCATCCGCGTGCTCGCCATGCTCACCCTTTTCGTCATGGTGACCTTTTTTATGGCGCTTGCACTCTGAGCATTCAGCCTTCTTATCGTGGGTGCACTTATCACATTCTTTACAGTCCTTGCACTCCTTGCCTTCTTTGCACATTTTGCATTCAGCTTTTTTTTCTTTATCGTGACACTTCGAGCATTTTTCAGTCTTCTCGACCTTCGCAGTTTTTGCATCTTCAGCGAATGAGTAGGTTACGAAACCGAGAGACGAAACAGCAACAAACGAAACAATGATTGCAAACTTCTTAAATACATTACGCATAGTATAAATCCTTTGGGTTAACCACTGAGGGTATGTTCTAACCCAATAGTAAGCCTAAAATTCTAGCCCTGTAGACTGAAAAGTAGATGGAAACGAAGATAACACATAGCGCAACCCGCCTTTTCACTGCCTTCGTTCTTAAAAAAGGACGACCTAAAACTCTTTTATGAGAAGAATCCGTTCCGATTTCGAGAAATTAAAAATATCGCGTATGCCCATTTTGATTTTATTACTCAGTAGATATTTTTATTGAAAACTTAAAACGCTGATTTTTACGTATAAAAGAGCACACTTTTTCGAATTAAAACGAATTTGAATTTTTCGTCTTCGCTTCTGAGGTCAATTAAATATTTTTTCAAAATCGAAAAAAAACTTATTGGAAAAAACTTCGATCAACCCTAGATACTATAAGTCTATGAAACAACGTGGACGCCCAAAGGGCCGCTCAACCGACCGCCGATCTTTCGGACCGCTCGGAGACCTGATCAGAAAAAACCGTCTTGAACTTGGATATGGCCTAGCTGAAGTTGCTAAAGCCTGTGACTGCAGCGTGCAGTTCATCTCGAACATCGAGCATGGACGTGCACCTCTTCCCTGGGAAAAAATCGCCTCAGCAGCTGACTTTCTTAAAATTGCTGTCGACGAACTCCAGGCCGCAAACTTAGCTGTTCGCTCAGATTTCCAGAGCTTCGCTAAAAACGCTAAAGCGCGTGCGGGAATTGCTGCTTCTGCCTTTACCCTGACTTCGAAGGATAAAGAGCTGCAGGAAGTTCTCCAGGCTTACCAGCTTGCTTCGCTTGCGAACCGTAAGAAGTTCGCAAAATCAGCGATGAAGCTTCTCACCGAATAATTCGGTCGAAAATAAGAAATCGAAAACTAGGACGTCCTGCGGCTTTGTCTGCGGGACGTTCTTCTCGTTTGGTTTCCTTAAATTCTTCGCGCGACCACTCTGGAAAGGTCGTATCGCCCTGAATTTTCAGGTCGATCTCCGTGAGATAAATACGGTCAGCGATGGGGAGAGCGAGGCGATAGATTTCGCCCCCACCGAGAATAAAAGCTTCAGGAACACCTGCGATTTCTTCGACTGCTCGTTCGAGTGATGGAACGATCCAGGCGTTCGGGATTAAACGATCTAAACTCCGAGTGATAATGATATTTTTCCGGCCGGGAAGAAGTCTTCCTATCGACTCATAAGTCTTACGACCCATGATGACAGGTGCGCCATAGGTGATTTCCTTAAAGCGCTTTAAATCCTCAGGAATATTCCAGGGAAGTTTCTGTTCGTGGCCGATCACACCATTCTTCGACACGGCGGCAATTAAGCTAATCCGAGTCTTCATACGGCCACCGGGGCCTTAATCCCCGGATGCGGATCGTAACCAACGATTTCGAAATCCTCATACGTGAATTCGAAAATGTTTTTTACCGGCCGCTTAATCACTAGCTTTGGGAGCGACCGAGTTTCTCGAGAAAGTTGAAGTTTTACTTGCTCGAAATGGTTCGAATAAATATGTGCGTCACCCAGGGTATGCACGAAATCACCGACCTCGAGATCACAAACCTGCGCAACCATGTGCGTGAGGAGAGCGTAGCTTGCGATATTAAATGGGACTCCTAAAAAGAGATCAGCCGAACGCTGATAAAGTTGGCAGGAGAGCTTTCGGTTTGCGACGTAGAACTGAAAGAAGGCGTGGCACGGAGGGAGCGCCATCTGATCTAACTCCCCGACATTCCAAGCGCTCACGATCAGTCTTCGGGAATCAGGGTTCTTTTTAATCTGTTCGACCACGTTCACGATCTGATCGATCGTTTTACCATCAGCACTCTTCCAGGAGCGCCACTGAGCGCCGTAGACGGGGCCCAAGTTTCCCTTTTCATCTGCCCACTCATCCCAGATCGAAACGCCACGTTCTTTCAGCCAAGCCGTGTTCGTATCGCCTCGGAGAAACCAGAGAAGTTCCTGAAATATCGATTTCACATGGACTTTTTTAGTGGTGACGAGGGGAAAACCTGCAGAAAGATCGTAACGAATCTGGTGCCCAAACACGCTGCGGGTTCCGGTCCCCGTTCGATCGTGTTTCTCGACGCCTTTTTCCATCACGTGACGGAGTAGATCGAGGTAAGGTTTCATCGAGATTTATTTTCACACGGTTTCTGAAAATTCTGCATAGAAATTCTGCGAGCACCCCGCCATGATGAAAGAATTCGATGAGTGAAACGCCCACGCCTTTAAACTTGCCGCCGGAGATGACCCCGAAAATCCTGTTTGAGGATACGCACCTCGTCGTACTCTCTAAACCCGCGGGTCTTCTTTCCCAGGGAGAATCCACAGGAGATGTAAATCTCGTCGACTGGTGTCGTGGATACTTCGGCCGAAATTATGTGGGACTGGTCCATCGGCTAGACCGTGGGACCTCGGGGCTTATGGTCGTCGCAAAACGATCGAAAGCAGCGGAGAGACTGACAGATGCTTTGAAATCCGGGGAGTTGGTGCGCGTTTATCAAGCTCTGCTTCAGGGTTCCCTTACCAAACCCGCAGTATGGACCCACTGGCTTAAAAAAAACGAAAAGACAAATACGGTAACCGCGGTTCGCGAAGGAACACCCGGTGCGAAAGAATCGCGGCTTAAGGTGATCCCACTCTCGCAGTTTCCCGATAAAAAAAATGGGGGCACACTTACTCTCGCTGAATTCCATCTCGAAACAGGCCGCTCGCATCAGATCCGGGTTCAAGCCTCTGCTTCTGGCCATCCCTTACTCGGTGATACGAAGTACGGTGGGAAAGACTCCGGGCTCACGCGACCTGCTCTGCACTCCACATTCATCCGCATTCCTCATCCGATGACGAAAGAAATACTTGAGTTTAAGAGCGATCTTCCAAACGATCTCAAGACGCTTCTTTAAAAGAGATCGCCAGACCACATTTTCTTTAGAAAAAAATCATAAGGATAAACAGTTAGACCATCGAAATTTAAAGTCTGCTTACCCAGATAGAGACAGACTAAATGTTTAAGGCTTCGCTCTTCGCCCAGGGCCCGAAGTCCTCGTAGATCTTTTGGAGAAATATTTTCCTTTGCCTTAAATTCGATTCCCCATTCGTCATTGATGACGAGATCAACTTCGAACCCAGACTTCGACTCCCAGTAGGCGAGTTCAAGATCCTTCACTAAATAATCAGAGTAAGCACGAATTTCATTCAGAAGAAATGTTTCAAAGAGAATTCCAGACTCAACCGTCTTGAGTGCAACAGACTTTCTTCCTGCCAGTGCATTCACTACCCCTGTATCGAAAAAATAAAATTTTTCTTTCCCAATTGCTTTTCGATTCTTAGATTTTTTCCAGGCCTTTAACCTGTACCCAATGAGTGTATCTTCAAGGATCTGATAATGACTCTGAACTGTTGCGCGGGCGACTTCGGAGTCTGATGCAATCGTAGTATAATTTATCATTTGCCC
>JBGSHQ010000313.1:0-5089 GCA_041752095.1 Bdellovibrionia bacterium | reverse complement strand
GTAAGCTCGGAAGCCTTAAATTTTTTTCCGCAGTAATGGCAGAGCCCCTTAGATACGAGGGTCCGCCACCAATTCGAGTTCTTAAGCTCTCTAGCCTTCTCGCGCTCCCGCTTTAGCCGCGCCGGATCAGTATGGGCCGAGTCTAAAATATGGTAAGAATCCGAGGACTTCTTCATCTTACAGTAGTCTTACACGCACTCAGCCAGAACTGGAAGATGATAGAGGAATGGAAAACCAAAAGCCTAACCGTAAAATTCACGCCACCCGCTCGATTCCCTTCATTCTCGTGCATATCGTAGCGATAGTCGGGGTCTTTCTCGTCCCGTTTGCTTGGAAATGGGTCGGGCTTTGTGTGGGCATGTACTACCTTCGGATGTTCGCGATTACGGGTGGATACCACCGCTATTTTGCGCACCGAACGTATAAAACTTCTCGCGTCTTCCAATTTATGATGGCCCTACTCGCCCAGTCCTCTGCCCAGAAGGGCGCGATCTGGTGGGCTGCGAATCACCGCCATCACCATAAATTTTCGGACGCGCCCGAGGACATTCACTCTCCGCTTCATGATGGATTTTTCTGGTCCCATGTCGGCTGGATCCTCTGCGAAGATAATGACCGCACTCAGTGGGAACTGATTCAAGACTTTAAAAAATATCCGGAGCTTGCATTCCTTGATCGTCATCCGCATATTCCATCGGTCGGACTTGCCGTTTTACTTTTCGTTCTAGGAGGAGCTCCCGCGCTGATGTGGGGATTCTTTCTCAGCACCGTACTTCTCTGGCACGGGACCTTTACGATTAATTCTCTCTCCCACGTTTACGGTTCGCGCCGTTATGTGACGACGGATACGAGCCGAAATAATTTCTGGCTCTCGTTACTGACGATGGGGGAAGGCTGGCATAATAATCACCACACCTATCAAAGTTCAGTGAACCAGGGTTTCTTCTGGTATGAAGTGGATTTCACCTACTACATCCTGAAGACGCTCTCGCTTTTCGGGATCGTGTGGGATCTTCGCAAGCCACCGCTTGAGTTACTCGAAGCTAAGCGAATCGGTGCGAACGTGATCGATACGATGCCAAAGACCGCTGCAGATACGATTAAGGTCGGACTCAATAACGTAGCCCAGAAAATGGAAAGCTCGGCGAGCGCTTCGGCTTAATTAAGCCTATTTTCCTTAGCTTTTCTTTCTTGGTCTAGTGGAATTCCACCCTCTTCTGGGTGGAGTCGTCCGTAAATTCCTTCGGCATGGAGAGTATCCCCTCCATCCTTCTGAAGTTCAATGCGTCGATCATCACCACTATTCTTAAATCCACGTCTCATTCGAGTATTAATGAAAAAGAGGATTCCTATTATCCCCCCGATAATTCCGAAACTGAAGAGTACTGCATAGGCATAATTAATCGAATAAGTTGGATTCATAGTTCACCGATTTTTCTTTCTGATAAAATAATTCGACCCCGTTCACGAAAGTAAAGTTTCGTGAACGGGGTCGAGATCACATCATTATTGAATGAAGCTCTGATTACTTAGTTAACGTCACAACAATCAGGGATTTCCCTTGGTGAGCATTAGTTTTTAAGAAATTGAGTTCTTCTTTCGCAGGTGCGTTTCCGGAATTTTCGACGCTTGTTTTTGCTTTATAATCGGATGTCGAGAAAAGCTTTTCCATCGAGTTTGGGCGCTCCGCCATATTATAGGTTTCGACATCGCCTATTTTATGAACGCGCTTAATATAACTCTTCACCGCATTGGAACGGCGTTCAGCTAATTTTACCGATTTTTTATCCGCTTTCTCTCCTTCAGCAGGGTATTCACGATCCGCCCATGCTAAAACTTTAACATCATCAATCTTGCCAGCCTTTTTAAATTTCATCACCAGATTATCAATATCGGATTGGCTCGATTTACTGAGTAAGTTTCCGCCTTCTGTAAAGCTCACCTCTGTAACCTGTTCTGGAGAAACGCTTCTCATTGCTGACTCGTTCGCTAGAGTCGAAGGCGCTGAAAAAGCAAGTGCGAATGAACAGGAGATGAGTGCAATTAGTTTAGAGGGAAGTTTCAAATGAAGTGCTGTATTTTTCATAAATTTCTTTCTTTATCATTTTTGGTAACGTTGTATTTTCAGTCTTTGCATTCTATGTGCCACTTCGGAATGTTCCATTTATGGACTAAATGCCGACCCGAAGACCCGCGGTCAGAGCGAAATCCCTAATTTTTTCGTCATAAACTCCGTCCTTTGATGCGTTAGTCAGACCACTAAAATATCGGGCTTCGAGTGCGAGCCCAGTCCGCTCATTCACTGGAAATCCAAAACCGGCAGCTGCGGTCATTCCATATTCAAGCGTTTCGCGTTGATCACTACTGAATGAAGCTAGAGTGTTATTTCCACTTAAGACGGAATCTTGCTGACTTCCCACTCTTATACTTCCAAACCCACCTGCGCCTACATACAGAACGTTGCCTAGCCAAAGCCGCGCTTCGAGCGGCACAAACAGCGTAGGAACAGTTCTTTCGATACGAAGAGTATTATTCCCGATCTCAAACACACGCCTGACGTAAATTGCCCCCATCGCGACACTCACTGGGCCCGCAGGAGAATCCACCATGATGGAAGCCCCTAATCCCCACTTTCGTGTCGAATCGAGGCCGGTTTGCTGAATCGTGTCGTTTGAACTTGTATTCACACCACTCAGATCTCCGACTAGACCTACTGTGACTGTTGTTCCGGAACCACTGACTTCACCTTCCGCAGCAAGCGCTGTAGAAACACCACATGACGGAATAAGCATCAAAACTGCAAAAAGTTTAATGAATAGATAATCTGATATTTTGTAAAACATTTTTTTCCTTCTTATTTTCAATTAAAAAGGTCCGAGGTTTCCCATCATGGGGCCTCGGACCAGTCTAAGGGGGACTATTTAAAAAAGAACAGGACTGATGCGACTAATTCGAATTAGTCGAAGTTCCGTTCTGTGAATCTCCACTTCGCGCTAATCGATCTGATGTAGACTTTTCATCCGATCGATCAAACTTTTTAGGTGATGCGGTTGGATCTTTTTCGTCCATTCGATCATCATCGGTTTGGGTTTCAGTTGGATTCATTTTTTTTCCATCCGAAATGTTTTTACCGCTTTGGATATGAATCTCTTTATTTTTTACTTTTTCTGAAGAAGAGGTCGGTTGTTGTTGTGTTGACATATTTATTTCCCTTTCAAGAGATTTGTTTTCATTAGGACTGTCACAGGGGTAGTTGCAATTAGAAGGCCAACGGGAATGCCCCATAAAGCGCCACTAACCCTGAGCAGGAGTAATGATCACGTCCACTCGGCGATTCTGCGCACGACCTGCTTTTGTTTTATTGGGAGCGATGGGATTTTCGAAACCAAACCCGTGTGCCTCTACAGAGTCATCATTGAGTACATCTTGTGAAATTAAATACTCTTTCACTGCATTTGCTCTACCTTGCGAAAGGTTTGTGTTCGCTTCCTTTCCGCCAATCGAATCAGTGTGTCCTTCGACGATCACTCGTTCCGCTTTTAATAGATTCACGACTTCTTTTACTTTAGCCAAAGTTGCTAGTGAACTCTGCGGAAGATCCGATTTTCCTGATGCAAAACCAATCTTTTTTAAACGAAGGACGAGTCGATCCCCCTGGCGATAAGCTTCAGCTTCTTCTTTAGGGAAAAGGTTCTGTGCCTCTGTTAGCTGTTGGTTAAAGCGTGATTCGGTCGATAAATCCTGATTTTCCCGTTTTACAGAAGCGAGGACTCCTGCTTGTCGAACGTTCGAAGCAGCGCTATTATGAAGGCTTTCGTCTTTTGCTCGGAGATTCGCTTCATTTTTAGCAATTTCACGTCGCTGATCGACGATTGCAATTGCTGAAGCCTCATCTGTTTTACCATCGGAGTTTTTTATAATCTGGGTCACGGCGACTAGCCGTGTGGTTTCCTTTTCCGAAATATCTACTGCTCGATCAACGACGGACAGATTCGATCGATCTGCTTCGATCACGGATTCAGCGCTCTTATACTTCGCTTCCGCTTCTGTTAATGTCTTCGGAGCGTATTTCTGCGCTTTCATATCCTTCGCATGTGCGAGATTCGCCTCGGAAACGCCTAAACGTGTTTTTTTAATCGAAAGAAGTTCGACATCCATATATTTTCGCTGGAGCTCATTTCTTTCATTCGAAGAAAGGGACTTTCCATTTTCAATCGCCTTACCGAGTGACTTCAGATCGCTTTCAGCATCGTGAAACTTTTTTGGATAAATCTGTGAGCTATTAACGGTAATCGCATTATTGCGAGCTGAAAGAACTTCCGGAATCATTTCACTCCCCTGGATCGCGAACCTCTGTGCTTCTGCGAAATGGTCACGGGCTTCCATGAGTTCACTCATGACCTCTTTCTGCTCTTTTCCCTTTTCCTGTTCTTTCTTCGCGTCGGCTAACTTTTCACGGGCTTTTAGGAAGTGAGATGGAGAAAGAAGATCGGCAGCGCTTTCTTGTGCTAGGGCGTTTAATTCCAAGTCTAATTTTTGAATTTCAACACTCGTGCTTCGTGTAGGGATATAACCAGACGGAGGGGCAGTATGCGCGCACGACCCTAATCCTAAGACTGTTGCTGAAAGCAACGCGAAGTTAATGAAAGAGTGACGAATCTTAACCATATTGAATCTCCTTGGAGGCGAAAGCTCGAGCGTGAATCAGAAATGGGGCAAAACACCCCCCTTCTATCGTTTCTTCGAGCTTTTTCATTAGGTTGCAATATGGAGACCAAGTTTACTTAAGCACCTTACTCATTCGAATACACGGCAACTTTACGCCAGAGGAACGAAGCACATGTTCCGATCGTTCGATCACTTTATAGCCCATTCGTTTGTAAAAGCCCTCTGCGGTGAGAGATGAAGAAAGGCTGAGTTCAGTGGCTCCTCGTTCCAGCGCCAACTTTTCTAATGTTTCGTAAAGTGCTTTAGCAACTCCACGCCCTACTCCCTTTGGAGACACAAATACCGCTGCGACTTCTGAGCCCTTGAGTGAACTAAAGCCAACGATCGCTTCATCTTCATCTGCAACAAAGTAAGTCTCTTG
>JBGSHQ010000312.1:0-6499 GCA_041752095.1 Bdellovibrionia bacterium | reverse complement strand
GACCCGATGTATTAGCTCGCGTAGCCTTCGAAACGGTCTCTGACCTCTATGCCGAAGGGTTACGAAAAGTCGAGTTTCGCTATTCACCCGGATTTTTAACCCAACTCTCTAAACTTTCCTGGCTCGATTCGCTCGAAGGTTTCGAAGAGGGACTTAAAAGGGCGAAAGAAAAATTCCCTGATTTTAAAGCCGGTCTGATTTGCATAGGCTCACGCGACCTGGGGATCGAATCGATCGAAAAAACGGTCGAATTCTTTCTTAAATATGATGATCGTTTTATCGGATTTGATTTAGCCGGAGACGAAGCTGAATATCCAAACTCGCTTTACTGGAGTGCAATGAAACCCGTGGTCGAAATCGGTGCAAACATCACCATTCACGCTGGAGAGGCAGCCGGTCCAGAATCGGTATGGAGCGCGATCGAAGACCTAGGAGCGAAGCGAATCGGACATGGTATTCGTTCCATTGAAGACCCCGATTTAATGGACCATCTCCGAGATCATAAAATTCTGCTCGAAATGTGCCCGACTTCTAATCGCATCACGAGTGCTTGGAGTGATTACGCGACTCACCCCTTTAAGCGCTGCTTCGAATATGGAATCCCTGTTTGCTTAAATACAGATGATCCGAGTATTTTTGGAAATACGCTTACCGATGAAATTCGGATTGCAAAAAACTCTATGCGGATGAGTGAAGAAGAGATTAAAAAATCTTTTGAGTACGCAAGTCGATACTCGTTTATCAGCTAAAACCTTTTGCCAGTGATTTCGCTCTTAGTTCTCCCGCTTTTTGGCCGAGCATCCTTCTTCCAAAAACAATCACGCTAATTCCTATCGATACCTTCTCCGTGAGATTTTTATAGGAATGGGGATATTCGCCCGGAAACGCAAAAACATCACCCTCACTGACTATTGCTTTTTCACCAATCGTAGCGACCTCGATCACTCCCTTAGTCACTGTAAAATATTCGCGTGTTCCGGAATTATGGACGGCTCCACTTAGCCTTGATCCTGCTTTTAGTTCGAGACGATCGAATTCAATACCCTGAATCGGATCGGGAAGAAGTTTGAAAATCTTAGCTTCGCCACGCGACTTTTCCGTAAAGGGGATCTCACTTGAGCGAAGGAGTAACGTATCTCCCCGAGGTGCACTGATGAGTTCTTCGATTGTTACTTCCAGAGCTGCGGAGAGTTTTAGCAAGTGGGAGAGTGTCGGATTCCCATTTCCCGTTTCGAGCTGGGCAATCGTCGAACGAGGAATACCGGTATGCAGTGCAATGGACTCCTGGCGTGCACCCCGACGGTGACGGAAAAAAGAAAGGTTTAAAGCAAGGTTATGGGCTGCAAGTCCAAGTTCATCATCCATATTCTAGTTTATTAGCATACTTGATATTTAAATAGAACGGGAGAGTAAGGTGTTTTGATCGCTAGCGCTTATGCTGGTCAAATCTAAAGGAATTGTATGAAACCAAACCAAGAAGCAGCCCGAATCGATCACCTCAATATGTCAGTCCACAATTACGAAGAATCGGTTGCTTGGTATGATAAAGTCTTTGGCTTCAAACCCGTCGAAGAAAGCATCTATGAGGGTGAACCCTGGGGAGTTTTACGCACCGGAGACACTATGCTTTGCATCTACCAGTCACCAAAAAAAATCAGAGTAGACAGACACTCTGCTGAAGATCGATTTCTCCGCGTCGATCATTTTGGTCTTCGTTTATCTGATAAAAATCAGTGGAAAGATAAACTCCGGAAACTCAACCTTGAAACGTTTTATGAAAGCCCCGTTCAGTATCCACATTCCGTTTCTTGGTATGTAAAAGATCCATCAGGCCAGATGATTGAGGTTTCATTTTGGAATGACGACACTGTGAATTTTTAATGTGAAGTTCTAAAAGAGTCCCCTAAGACCTGTGCCGATAAGTCGGTGTTTGGTGTGTGTCGGTGGTTTGAGAGAGGAGATATTTAACTCTCGACACAGGTCTTAGGCGGAATCAGCGGACCTCCTGCGGCCGCTTGTCAGACAATGACTCGTTCGACACGATTGTCGCCGAGGTGTGAGCGCGTGAGTCCTACGTTCCGTTACGCTGCTCGAACTTGATTTCGTCCGCGTTTTTTTGCTTCATAAAGAGCATCATCTGCAGACTTAATTAACTTTTCGCTGTCGTAGCCATCCTTGGCCGCTGAAGACATCCCGATGCTGATCGTGCACTTCCATTGCACTTTTCCGTCCGTCCCTGGCACAGCACCATACAGTCGTTCAACTCCGCGCCTGAGCATCTCGGCCAGTCCGAGGATCTCAGCGTCCGTTCCTCTTACGGCGACAGCGAACTCTTCTCCGCCGTAGCGTCCGGTGAAGCATCGGGGGGATTCGTACTGCTTCACCAGACTCGCTACGCGAAGGATCACTTCATCGCCCGTTTGATGTCCGTGCGTATCATTGATGATCTTGAAGTGATCGATATCGATCAGAAGGATTCCGCAGTTTTCATTCAGTCGTTTGCATTCGTGTAAAACTGCGTCCCACTTTTCAAAAAATGTTTTTCGTCGATAGAGACCCGAGAGGTCATCGATCGAAGCGTCACCCTCGAGCTTCCGGAGAACCTGGAGCACCTGGCTGTAGCTGGTCTCTAGGGCTGTTACTTCACCGTGGAGATGTGAGAGGAGTTGGCGAATGCCTTTGAGATTTGCGTCTAGTTGCTCCTGGTCCATAGGTTCTCCGGATTGCTCGTTGGTTTGTCGTTTGCTGTTCGGCTTTGATGCTGTGACTGAAAGCCCTATGCTTCCCGTCCATCATCGCCTCACGAGCTAATACTATTGCGCGGATGGTGCCAGTCTCTTGACGCCTGTTTTCAAGCACTTACAATGGCGACATAAAGAAAAGACTCTGCGTCTTTTCAGACACATGAGGTGGAAAAGTATCAGTTTCCAGGCAGACTTAAGGGTATGCGTACACTCCTTTTCGTCCTCACCTTGATTTCCATATCCCTATCGTCCTGCTCGAGCGTGTCGCTCGACCCAAATCGGTTCGCTTCCCAGGCTGCCGAAGCAAACCGGGATGAATCTCGAATTGAAAAAGCACTGCGCACCCTCTGTGATAAAGGGCTCGTTGAATTTTGCGAAAAGGAAGCACGTGTTTTACTTGAAAACGGTAAAAGTGATTTAGCAAAAATTGCTTCCGCACGTGGATGCGAAAAAGGAAAACACTCTTCCTGCGCTGTCGAAGGTGATATTCTGCTAGCCGAAGAAAAAATCCTCGAGGCGACTCAAGTTCTCACTCCATCCTGCGAAGCTTTAAATGCGCTCGAAGGGGTATCGTGCCCGGGTGCAGGAGAAGCAGCCTACCTCAACAACGACGCAAAAAAAGCCCAACAACTCTGGAACCGAGGCTGCCAACTGGGGAATAAAGCATCCTGTTATTTTTCAGGAAAAGCACTCCGACTCAGTAATCGTATTTCAGAATCCTTACCTCCTTTAAAAAAATCATGCGAAGCGGGAGTTCTAGGCGCTTGCTCGGAGTTAGGAATATCTCTTGCTCTCGAAGGAAAAATGGAACCGGCGATTGAGAATTTTTCTCTCGACTGTGATCGCCGATCTCATCGAGCATGCCGATGGCTTCCACTGCTTCAAGAAAAAATGAAATCCACCGAGCTTGAAAAAACCCTCGAAGTCGACTGCAGAAAAAACAATTCGCTTGAAGCATGCTACGACTCGACAATTCTCCAGTTTCTAAGAAAAGGGGGGAGAACTCTTGCGCTCTATCGCTGGAAGGAGAACTGTAAGGCGAATCATAAGATGAGCTGCTGGGAGGTCTTTGTCGAAGAAAACGGACTCCGTCCCCTCACGCAGATGAACGTCGAACTTGAAAAATTTTGTGGCGAAGGGATTTTGGTAGCCTGTTATTTCCGAGGACTTAACTTCGCTGAAGCCGGAAAACGCGACAGGGCCTTCCCTCTTTGGAATGAAGCTTGCCTGAAGGGCGAACCCTGGAGTTGTTACCTAGCCTCAGAAGTTGACACCGTTACACCTACGGAAAAGAAAAACCTTTCAGATCGTGCCTGTTCACTCGGACTAAAACGAGCGTGTCCAAGCGAAGATCCTTCTTTAGCTGAAATGAAAGTAACAAAAGGTGAACCCCTTTCTGTAAATGATTTTGGGAAAGCCTGTTCGAATGGCGATGCGGATGCATGCACCTTCGTTGCTTTAAAGAAGATAAAAGAGTCACCCTTAGGAGAAGAGGATGGTGACGCTAAAGATTATTACCGACGAGCGTGCCTCGCCTCTTCGACGCTGGGATGTGAAGGCTTTATTCGTTCCCTAAAGAAATAAAAGATTCGGAGTTTCTGTGCGCACACTCTTTGCTTTCTGTCTTTTGCTGATCACCTTAGCGGCCCCGTTCGCTCAGGCCGCTCCAGATCTGAAGGATATTACCTATACCATCGAACCGATCATTGGATACGAATACCAAAAAAAGACCGACCCTATTCGAAGTAAACTCGTCCTCACTTACGGGGCTCGAATCATCGCGGGATATAAAGTTATTTCTGGAGAAGGAGAATACACCACGGGCCAAAGTGATGAAGTATTTCCTGAAATATTCACTCAGATCATCGAAAAGACAGAAAAAGCGCGGCTTGGACTTCGCACGAGTTACGCCATTGGTTCCATGCTCGATTCCTATCTTCGAGCCGGGGGAGAAGCCCAGAAGAAACATACAATAAAGACGATAGTTCTGACCGTAACTGAAACGGATTCACCCTATAAAGTTTATCCCTATATCGGAACAGGGCTTACGCTTAAGCTCGGAAGTCATTTTGGCTTAAACGCAAACGTGCTCGCCACGCTTAAAGACATCAATGACCTGACCCAAACCGAGTATTCAACCTCGGTCGGGGTCAGTATTCACTGATCTTGAAACCCTTATGCGACTTTTGCGTAATCTTCTTCCACTGCGCCACCGACTTTACGGAACTCAGCAGATTTAATCTCATAACGTCGAAGCAGACGTAAGAAATTCGATCGATCGAGCATCGCTTCACGTGCAGCTGCCGAAACGTTTCCGTCGTGGCGAGTGAGCACGTTTATAATATATTCACGCTCGAATGCCTCGACCCACTTCTTCTTCATCTCCATATAACTTCCGGTATCGGTTGCTGGAGCCATACCGTTGGTTTCAGGATTAGGATTAGTTGGAGTTTTCACCACTGAAAGCGTGGGGCGCTTTGGGAACCCAATAACTTGGCCCGCTTTACCGTTTGGAATCGTTAAATTCGAAGGGGTAATAGGCGCCGAACCCACATGAACAAGCGCAATACGCTCGATCACGTTCTGAAGTTCACGGACGTTACCTGGCCAAGTGTAGTTTTGAATCGCAGTCTCTGCATCGGGCGTGAAACCCGAGAAATGTTTTCCACGAGATTCAAAAGCACGATTCGCAAACTGCTTCGCCATCGGTACGATATCTTCCGTTCGAGCGCGGAGAGCTGGAACTTCAATCACCACTCGCGAGAGACGATGATAGAGGTCTTCACGAAACGATCCCTGTGCGACTTTATCATTCAGATTAACGTTCGTCGCAGCTACTACTCGAACATCCGTTTCGATGTCCATCGTTCCACCGACGCGGCGAAACGCCTTTTCCTGAAGAACACGGAGGAGTTTTGCTTGAAGCTTTACATCCATTTCCCCGATTTCATCGAGGAAGAGGGTACCGCCCTTTGCAATTTCGAATAGCCCGCGCTTCATGGAGTTCGCTCCCGTGAATGCTCCCTTTTCATGTCCGAAAAGTTCGCTCTCAAGAAGTTGCTCATTAAAGTTAGCGCAGTTTACCGCAACCCAAGGCCCCTTCGTCCGACGCGAAGAAGTCTGCACTTGGCGTGCGATTCCCTCTTTACCTGTTCCACTCTCTCCTAGAATAAGGACTGCCGGCTCTTCTGCGTCTGCACGAGCAGCTTCACGCTTCAGAACAGAAATCCACTCCGTCACCTTAGTCATTGCCTCTGACTTCGGTGCGTACCAGAAATTCTCTTCGACTTTTCCTTCCACACGCTCAATCCGGGCTTCTAAGCGAGAAACTAAATCCGTATTCTCAACCTGAAGGGCATATTCCTTCTGGCAACGCTTTACAGTGTGAACGAATTCTTCAAGATCAAATGGTTTTTCGAGATAGTCAGTAGCGCCGTATTTTACCGACTGAACTGCCGCTTCTTTTTCACCATGACCTGTAATGACGATGTATTTCGTATTCAGATTTTTGTCTTTCAGCGCTTTCATCAGCTGAAATCCATCACGCCCTGGCATTTTTAAGTCGGTGACGACTGTACCGATCCCGTTACCATTCGTTCCGAAAAGCTTTTCAGCTTCTTCTGCGTTCGAGGCTGTAAGCGTATCATACCCCTCACGCTCCATCCTCGATTTTAGAAGTTTACGGATCGATTCCTCATCATCAACGATTAGCACTCTTGTCTTTGCCATACTCATTCTCCTTTCAATTTAAGCCA
>JBGSHQ010000311.1:0-6996 GCA_041752095.1 Bdellovibrionia bacterium | reverse complement strand
GTTTATAAACTTTTTACTAAAAAGTTGTTAATTTTTTAACAAAACCGAAGAAGATATAGTAATGATTCAGGAAATCCATGCCTAGAATTTATGACTTCATCGATTACAAACGCTTCGTTTCCGCTTGGATTTCAGAGCAACCCAAGGGCGGTCGAGGGCAACTCACAAAACTCGCTAACACTTCCGGCCTCCATAAGGCGTCGATCAGCCACATTTTCAAAGGCGAACACTCGCTCTCACTTGAACAAGCTCATAGAATCGCGCTTTATCTAGGGCTGGACAAAGATGAAACGAGCTACTTCCTACTCCTCGTGAATTATGGTCGTGCTGGCACCGCGAATTTGCGCGAATTTCTCAAAAAGCAAATCGAAGAAATAAAAAACGAACGGGCTAAACTCTTAAGTCGCGTGACACGCTCCAAAGAACTCAGCTCCGAGGAACGAGCGATCTTTTACTCGAACTGGGCATATTCCGCGATTCGAATTCTTTCATCGATTCAAGGCATGCAGACAAGAGAATCAATTTTTCAGCGCCTAGGACTTTCGCGAACATTCGGAAATCAGATTATTGAATTTCTTCTTTCCACCGAGCTCTGCATTGAGTCTGACGGTAAACTGGGTATGGGTCCGCAGATGACCCATTTGGAAGCGGAATCTCCACTCATTTCGCGTCACCATGGAAATTGGCGAGTGAAAGCGATGGAGCGTCACCCTATGCTTCGTCCTGCGAACGAATTGGCATATAGTGCCCCAATGTCGCTATCCGAAGCGGACGTCCACAAGGTGCGAGCACTTCTTGCGGATCTCGTTCAGAAGGTGGATGAAGTCGTCTCTCCTTCAGCATGTGAGCGAATGTACTGCTTGAATCTAGATTGGTTCGAAGTGAAGTAGCGTTCGATATAAAAAAGATCCAACTCGAGGTTGATTATTTTCTTCAACCGACTTTTTTCGCCCACTGTAGGCATTCTGATTATGAACCTGTTCCATTTCGGGGTGGTAACCTTCGAATAATTCTCCACGAAGAATCTGTGCCGAGCGGACCTTCTCATCTAACTGAACCATCTCAATTAATTTTAGTTTGAGATCTTCTTTCACGAGTATTTTATTTACTCATTCGCCGAAAACACCAAAGCCCGCCACTCGCCGCGCTCGAAAATCTCAGGCCGAACACCGCCGAGAAGTTCCGAGTACTTCGCGATCACATCCGGTAGATCAGTAGAAATCAGGCCCGATAGAACGACTTTCCCAGGCCGCTCTAATTTCGAAGTGAGCATCTCCGCGAACTCGAGAAGCACTGGACGAAGAATATTCGCGATCACGATCGGATACTTTCGATCAGGCGTCCCGAACTCAGCGAGAATTTTTTCGAAACGAACACTGCCCACCATCGTATTCAGTCGCGCATTCTCATTCGCATTATCGATAGCCAGTGGATCGATCTCGACTCCATCAACCCGCGCGCCTAAAAGTGCAGCAGCGATTGATAAAATCCCAGAACCACTCCCGAAATCGAGAACGTTCACCGCACTCGAGGCCGCATCGCACCCGCGAAACGCAAACGCGACTGCCTGTAGACAGAGCTGTGTCGTTTCGTGCGTTCCCGTTCCGAAGCCCGCGCCTGGATTAATTCGAATCACTACCGAATCATGGTTCGTCGGATTCTCTCTCCACGGCGGCAGAATTTCCCAGTTCGGAGGCACGACAACTCCCTGGAAAGACGCCTTCCAAGCCGCATCCCAGTCTTCCGCCTTCTGTTCTTCAACAGGCCCACAGACGAGATCCGTCGCCGCCAAAATAACAGAACGTGTCTTCACTGCCTCTTCACGAGTCCCGAAATAAATAACTGCAGACTCAGAAACCTGTGACTGCATCCAGTCTCGTTCGCGCGGAGCCTCGCCTGAGTCGACCATCCAGGATTCAGTCTCTAAACCCGCATCGAAAGCCTCTTCACTTAAAAGAGTGCCCTCATGAATACCGACAAGCCCCGTCTCGCTCCCAAAAGTTTCCCAGAGGAATGCATAAAAATCTTCACGATCAAAGTTCCGGTCCTGCGTGTAGGCAGGATCCTTCCAGATAATCTGGCGAGGTACTTCGATCGTGAAGGTAAAGCTTGATGCACTCATGATCCAGAATCTACTTCTTCGACCCCGGAAAAAAACCACGAATTTTTTTAATCAGCCCTGTTTGGGTTTCAACTGGGAGGGTTGGAGGTGTCGCCACCTCCTGTGTCACCACCACCGGTATTCCCGCTGGGGTCTCCACGACCTCCACTTTCAGTTGATGCTGTGACTGGAGTAATGGGTCCTGCACCGCCGGGAGCCGGAGCTCCAGCAGCGTCACCACCGCGGAATCCGCGCTGAAATCGTCCACGACGTCCGCGTCCACGAGGACCCCGTCCGCCATCACGACCTCCACCGGCTCCACCTTTGCCCCATTTTCCACCTTCGGGGCGGTTCTGACCGGGACGAACATTTCCGTTTGCACCCGGTGCGCCTGTGAGAGCGGCATCTTGAACCGCTTGTGCCCTAATATAAGCCTGACGATCTTCTTCAGTCATGAAGTCATCCACTGGAGGCGAAACGGAATTCGAACCTGGGGTGATTCCAACAGAAATTCGATTACCAGTAGCTTCTGGATCCCCATTCATTAAATTTGCAGGTTGAAGATCAGTTTCACCTTCAGAAGCAGTCGCTACTCCTGCTTCACCACCGATTCGGATCGAAATCCGAGGACGATTTCCCGCAGGAGCTACCGCATTTCGATCACCGCGATCTCCACGCTCACTCCGGTCGTTTCGACCTGAGCCACGCTTCTGATCCCGGTCTCCACCACTCTTACTGCTTCCACGACCCCGGTCACTTCGACCTCGTCGGTTTCGACGAGGATCCGAAGTCTGCGCGAGTTCGCGCGCTCGTTCGAGTAAAGTTTCTTCCGAAAGATTCGACGAAGTGCGCTTATCACTCGTCAGTTCAAACTGCTCGAGGTGATGATCAGCTACAGCCTGGAGGTAAATCTGTTTTTTCAAGCGACGTTCGAGTTGGTCGACTGAATCACGTTCATCAATCGCAAGCGTGTCGATCACATCGGGATGCGCCTGTATCAGAACTTTCGGACTGTCTCGGTCAATCGCTTCACGTTCGATATCCCTGAGGATCTCGTACGCAACAGTGAGTTTCGACTTAATATATCCCTTACCTTCGCAGTTCGGGCACGAATCGCAGAGTGCACGCACCATAGTGTCGCGTGTTCTTTTACGAGTCATTTCGACGAGTCCCAGTTCAGAGATTTTTAAAATCTGTGGACGGGAACGGTCTTTTTTCAGTTCTTCCTCGAGTGCACGATAAACGCGAATCTTATTCTCTTCCTTATCCATATCGATCAGATCGAGAATAATAATTCCGCCGCAGTTTCTAATTCGCAGCTGATAGGCGATTTCCTTAACGGCTTCGAGGTTCGTTTTTAAAATCGTATCTTCAAGATTCTTTTTCCCGACGTATCGACCGGTGTTGACGTCGATCGCAACCAGCGCTTCTGCCTGATCCACCACGAGGTATCCACCCGACTTTAGCCACACTTTACGCTCTAAAGCGCGAGAAAGTTCGGCCGAAATTCCGTAGGCGTCGAAAATCGGAACATCACCCTGATAAAGCTCAGCCTTCGACTGAACGCCTGGCATGAAGTTTCGTAAAAATCTCTGAACGTCGTTATAGTGATAACGAGAATCGACGACGATCTTATCGATGTCCTCGTTCACCCAGTCACGGATCGCGCGAAGAATCGGATTCAGATCTTCGTACACAAGCGACGGTGCGCTTACCGAATTTGCTTTCGACTTAATCTCATCCCAGAGCGCAGATAGATAATCGATATCTTGCTTAATGCGAGCTTCGGCTTTTGCTTTTCCGCTCGAAGTCGCAGTACGAACGATAAAACCTAAACCCTTAGGACGATTCCTGTCGACATACTCACGTAGACGACGGCGTTCTTCATCTTTCTCAATTCGGCGCGAGACGCCGACATGATCGATCGTCGGCATACACACGAGGTGACGACCAGGGAGAGAAATATGGCAAGTCAGGCGTGCGCCTTTGGTTGCGATCGGATCTTTTGCGATCTGAACGATTACTTCCTGACCTTCTTTTAAAAGATCCTGGATGTTTACGTTCATTCGAGAAGGTTTTAAAGACTGTTTCGACCTGATTTTACGATCGCGCGAACGGGTTTCACGGAATTCAGGACGACTCTTCTTTGGATCTGCACTCGCACTTCCGATTCGAATCGGATTCGGAGCCGCTACCGAATCACCTTCAGGACGATTCGATTCTATACCATCTGTTCCTGCTTGATTCGCTTCAGCACTTTCTTCACCGAGCATCGCACGATCACTCGCATCGACAGGTCCTTCATCTTCGGACACGGCTTGATGGAAAGTTTCCGGAAGGGGTTCTTTCGACTTTGGAACAACTCCTGCAGTCGCAATGATCGGAGTCCCATCTTCATTAAACTTTAATTCAATCTTTTTTACTTCGCGCTTCACACCCTCAATCGGGTTTCCATCGCGATCTCGTTTACGGTTTCTTCCACCCCGGCGTCCACGTCGGCGGCGGCGGCCACCTTCTCCCGATTCTTCGGTTCCGGCCTGTCCTTCTGCTGAGGAGCTAGCCTCTACGGATTCACTGCCTTCATCTCCACCCTCATCGTCGCCACCTTCGTCATCGAAGGAGTCACCCGATTCCTGTTTTTCAGAAAGCGTTCCCTTGGGCTGTTCATCATCGCCTTCTGCACCCATACCGACAGGATCGCCGTCGTCATCCTCTTCTTCTTCATCATCAGCGAGCATCTCTGCCATCTGATCTTCAGCTTCTTCTTCAGTCAGTAATTCTGGATGGTGGCGTAAAGCCTCTTCCGCTTCGCCCGAAATCTCTTCCTCTTCTTCTTCAGAAAATTCCTGAGCAAGCCCAGATTCTTCTTCGGCTTCCAAAGACTCGCTATCTTCACCCATTGTGCTTTCACCGGCTACTGCAGCAGCGCCAGCGGTGACCGCAATAATAGTCCCAGCTCCTGGAAGGGGTTCATCGGTTCGGCCCTCTTCCACTCCACCTTCTTCGCCGACCTCGGACTTTCCTTCTTCCTCTTCCCAGATCTCGGAATGAACGAAAACGTCATCCACGTAGAGGAAGGCCGCCTTTTCAAGCCCGATATCCACGAATGCGGCTTGCATCCCGGGAAGGACACGGGTGACGCGACCTTTATAAATATTTCCGACGATCCCCTTGCCCTGGGCGCGTTCGATTAAAACTTCCTGGATCTCGCCATCTTCCATAAGCGCGATACGCGTCTCTGGTAGCGATGCATTAACAATAAGTTCTGTAGACATGATTCCTCCGTGGTGCACGGAACATAGAATCGAGCTAGAGATGGGAAGGAATCAGGTCGGAGCGAAAAATGCAGAGAAGAACGCTGAATAGACGGCCGAGCCCAAATAAACCGGAGTTTAGGCCAAACCTAAACTCTAATCTACGGTGGAGGACGGGTTTTTCGGAATTTCCGAAGTTCATTTTCAGTGGGTTTCTCTTATTCGGAAGAAGGTTTATCGAGTATTCTCGACCTCTTCCGGTCGCTCGGCCCTGCGTCTTCTTTTCTCTAGTTGTCTTCTCAATTTTATCGAGGCGTTTCCGCTCTCAGGTTTTCGTCAGGAAGACAGTTCGATCAGCAGTCCAGTGTTTCTATTAAAAATTTTTACTATATAAATCAGTTTTCACTTAATCCTAGCGCGAGGCGAAGCCACCGCGAGATTCTTTAATGATACCATAGAGCTAACGAATCCAACTGGACACTTCAATATAAAAGTGAGAATCCCGAAAAACCGTTGACTGAGTGCTTCTAGAGGCCAATGTCCAAAGACATCCTTCACGAGCACAAAAATCTGTAGGGTGATGAAATTGTTACGAGAAGATGGATGAATTCTTTAGATTTTCGGAGCATCTTCGGAAAACAATTTCAGTTCGGCAGATTCTACCGATGTTATAGAAATAATACGCAGAGCAGCGGATGGAGCAAAAGGAACCATGAAAATCCAGAGTCCAAATTTTGATCGCGTGATTCTCGTCGTCTTAGATGGCGTCGGAGCCGGCGAACTTCCCGATGCAACCACCTATAAAGACGTGGGATCGAATACTCTCGGTAACCTCGCTCGCGAATTTCCTAAAAAGGTGGGACGCGCCCTCACTCTCCCCAATCTTGAAAAGCTCGGGCTCGGAAACATTACTGAGGTCGCAGGCGTTCCTCCACGCAAAGCAGGTGAAGGCGTCGGCGGTTTTGGAAAAGCTCGCGAACGCTCCTTAGGTAAAGATACAACATCAGGTCACTGGGAAATGGCGGGACTCGTGGTTGACCAGGCCTTTCAAACCTTCCCGAATGGTTTCACAGACGAAATCGTCGCTCGCTGGGTGAAAGAATGCGGACTCCCCGGCGTGCTTGGAAATAAGGCAGCATCCGGCACTGAAATCATCGAGGAGCTCGGGGCAGAACACATCCGAACTGGAAAGCCGATCCTCTATACAAGCGCGGACTCCGTTTGGCAGATCGCCGCACACGAAGAGACCTTTGGGCTTGATCGCCTTTATTCGATATCGAAGGTCGCTAGAAAAATTTGTGACGAACTCGGCATCAGTCGCGTGATCGCACGCCCCTTCATCGGAAATCCTGAAAAGGGAACGCCGTTTAAGCGTACCTATAACCGAAAAGACCTGGCCCAACTTCCATTCGGTCGAACGATCCTCGATCTTCTGGTTGATCATGGAATCTCGACTCTGGGGATTGGAAAAATTTCGTCAATCTATGCAGGCGTCGGGATTCAGAAAAATATCGACACGGCGGGAAACACTGACGGAATTCGTGTTTTAATCGAGCAGCTCGACTCTACGAAAAATGGGCTCATTTTCTGCAATCTGATCGACTTCGATATGCTCTACGGGCATCGACGTGATGTCGCAGG
>JBGSHQ010000310.1:0-7910 GCA_041752095.1 Bdellovibrionia bacterium | reverse complement strand
GTATCCCTTTTATTTAACTCTAATCCTAGTTAACACCGCTATCGCTGCGGAACCCATCGCGACCTTAGAAAAAAGAGCAGTGGATCAGGCGTCGGCCGAGGAAAAAGCAAAATCAAACACACTTTGGAATGAGGGAATGGAAGCGTTTTCAGCTCGTTCCTATAAAAAGGCAGTGAAGTTACTCGGTGATTATATCGAGAAATACCCAGGCACCCCAGAAGCCCTCGATGCACGCTATTTTCTAGCACAGAGTCATCTTTTTTCTAAAAATGCAGGTGCATCGATTCCTTTTTTCACATCTGTAATCGAAATTCGAGGCCACTCAGCACTGGGTAACGAAGCGAGGGTTTACCTTGGGGATGCCTACCTCGATGAGAAAAAGTTTTCGGAAGCTTATCTCGTATCGGAAGAACTTCTTTCTCAGGATTCGATTCCTACAACCCTACGCTCGAAAGCTTTACTCCTCAGGGCTCACTCCCAGTCTGGATTGAAAAAAAATTTCGAGGCTGAAAAAACTTTATCGACCTTCCAAAGTATTGCCGAAAGTGATCCTGAATTAGAAAAAGAAACCGCTACTTCTTACCTCATCTCCCTTCTGTTAAAGGCCAATCACTGCGACGCACTTCCCTCATCCAAAAGCTTGCCTGAAGATCAGGCGCTTGACCAAATTGCACGTAAAGGAATTTGCGTCTTAGAAATGGGGACCTATCTCACTAAGGCATCGAAAAAACTTTCGGACTCAGAGCTATCCGCCGCATCCGACGCTTTTCTCACATCATTTATCGCCTATCGAACGAACTGTGAATCCCCCCCACTCCAAGCTCTAAAAGTGACCAAAAAAACTGAAACTGCGAAATCGGAGATCTCCGATAAACTTTCCGAGGATCTTAAAAACACTGAAAAACTTTTGAACGAGTCTTTTCGTGAACGTGAAGTTTTAAAACCCCTCCTATTGAAAATGAAAAGCCGAAGTAAAACGGAACATCTATGATTGATTCTGAAAAATCCCCAACTCCACGAAAAAGAAAAAGCGCACTCGATGCAGATGCTCATTTTTCTTTTAAGAAGAAATTAGCGGAAAAGATTTTAGCGCGAGAACCCCAGATTCGGGAGTGGTATTCGCTTCACGCTAAAGATGCCCCACCACCGATGTACTGCTCTGTCGATCTCAGGGATTCGGGTTATAAAATCGTACCGGTCGACAGTAACCTCTATCCAGCGGGATTTAATAATGTCTGTGCCGAAGATCACCGTACAGCACCCCCAATTTTTCGAGAGCAACTCTATTCGCGAGCTGAGCGTGCGGGCGTTAAAGAACCAAAAAAAATACTCATTATCCCTGAGTTCCATACGACCAACCTCTACTATCTCGAAAATCTTTATTATTTAAGAACCCTGATTGAAAATGCAGGTTTCGAAGTTCGGGTGGGATGGATTTCAGAAACTGAATTACCAGAAGGCACTCTGTTAAAAACGGCGACCGAAAAAGAGATCGTAGTGGACCCACTCCGTGTAAGCGATGGCTTTGCGGCTGTAGGAAGTGGGCCACGCACCTTCACACCCGATATGATCCTTTTGAATAACGACTTTTCTGGTGGTTACCCACCCATCCTTGATCAGATCACTCAGCCGATTCTTCCTTCACACCACCTCGGCTGGCACACACGAAAAAAGAGCGAACACTTTAAACACTATAATCGCCTCGCAAAAGAGTTTGCTGAAATTGCTGAAATTGATCCTTGGATTTTTACCATTGATACAGAAGAGGTTGATGGAGTTAATTTTAACGAAGAAATCGGTATCGATCGTGTTGCTGAAAGTGCTGAGAGAATTTTAAAAAAGTCTAAAGAACAGTATACTCTTCATGGGATAAAGACCGAACCTTTTGTTTTCGTAAAAAATAATGCTGGCACCTACGGAATGGGCATCATGGTCGTTCATTCGTCAGATGAAATTCGAACGATGAATAGACGAGCAAAAAATAAAATGTCAGTTGGAAAAAATAAGCGCGCGATTGACTCAATCGCCGTCCAAGAAGGCGTGCCAACAGCTACCCTTGTCGACCGACTTGCATCCGAACCTGTGATTTATCTCTTTGGGTGTGATCTCATAGGTGGATTTCTACGAACGAACACCGAACGCGGTATCGAAGAAAATTTAAACTCCCAAGGTATGGTTTTTCGTAAGCTCTGCATGAGTGACCTGAGAGATGAATCGGATGAACTGGGAGGCGAAGAAACTCTTTTAGAACTCATCTATGGATCTGTTGCCCGAATTTCGGCCCTAGCTACTGGAATTGAACTGAGGAATCTAAAATGAAAAATGTACATAAAAATGCTCTTTCTTGTATTGGAAATACCCCAATCGTTCGTTTAAACCGGGTGATTAAAGACTCTCCAGCAAACTTTTACGGAAAACTTGAATTCATGAATCCAGGCGGCTCAGTAAAAGACCGAATCGGGTTCTACCTCATTGAAGATGCTGAAAAACGAGGCGATCTAAAACCGGGTGGAACGGTCGTCGAAGCGACCAGTGGAAATACCGGGATCGGGCTTGCGATGGCAGCCGCTATTAAAGGTTATAAGACGATTTTCGTGCTCCCAGAAAAGATGTCGGCTGAAAAAATTAACTTTCTACGCGCATTTGGAGCTGAGGTCGTCATCACTCCCATAGGAGTCGAACCCGAGGACCCGAGGTCCCATTATTCCGTGGCGCGGCGGTTAGCAAAAGAAACCCCGAATTCATTTCTCGCAAACCAATATGATAACCTCGCTAATCGCCGGGCTCATTATGAAAAGACTGGCCCTGAAATTTTAGAGCAAATGCCTGAAATCGACGCTTTCGTCGCAGGAATGGGAACGGGTGGAACCATTACCGGAACTGGGCAATACCTGAAGGAAAAGAAGCCCAGTGTAAAACTTATTTGTGCTGATCCTATCGGCTCGATCATTCTCGATGTTTTCCAGAATGGAAAACAGACGAAGCCTAGCAGTCCTTATAAGGTAGAAGGGATCGGAGAGGATTTTATTCCTAAGAACTTCGACATTCCCCTGCTCGATGCAGTCGTTCAGGTGAATGATACAGACTCACTCTCCATGGCACGCGCACTTCTCCATGAAGAAGGTTTATTCGCGGGAACTTCAGCTGGAACTGCTGTAGCCGCAGCGGTACAGTGGGCAAACTCTCAGCCGAATCGCGGAAAAGGTTTAAACATTCTGATTATCATTCCTGATAGCGGTGATCGCTATATGTCGAAACTCTGGAACGATGAATGGATGCAAGATAACGGTGTTCTCGCACCGGGCGCGCGTAAAATGCCAAAAGTAACATTGATTGAAGGCGCTAAACTTCCCTACGGATTAAAGGTATAATTCTATGTCGAAAACAAATGAACAGGATTTGAAATTTGGTTTTGGAACCCGAGCGATTCATGCTGGACAGCCACCTGATTCTAAAACTGGAGCCGTGATGGTTCCGATCTATCAGACGAGCACCTATGCCCAGTCTTCGCCAGGAAATCATTCTGGATATGAGTATTCACGCTCCGACAACCCGACCCGTACTGCTTATCAACAGTGTCTCGCTGCACTTGAGGGTGGAACCCACGCCCTTGCGTTTTCTTCAGGCCTAGCTACTACTGACTGTATCCTTCATACATTAAAATCGGGCGATCACGTTGTCTGCTGCGATGATGTTTACGGTGGAACTTTCCGACTCTTCGAACGTGTTTACCGTGCGATGGGGCTCGATTTTACCTTCGTCGATATGTCCGATCTCTCGAAGGTTGAAGCTGCATTTAAACCTTCGACGAAACTCGTATGGATCGAAACCCCGACGAACCCGACTCTAAAACTAGTCGATATCGAAAAGGTTTCCGGAATTGCTCGTAAAAAAGGCGCAATCTCTGTTGTCGATAACACTTTCATGTCTTCGTACTTTCAGAAACCACTCTCCCTCGGTGCTGATATCGTTATGCACTCTGTGACGAAATACATGAATGGACACTCGGATGTCGTGGGCGGAGCACTCATCACGAGCAACGCTGAACTCTATGAACGATTAAAGTTTTATCAAAACGCAGTTGGAGCCGTTCCCGCTCCGATGGACTGCTTCCTCGTCATGCGGGGTCTTAAAACCCTCCATGTGCGCATGGAACGCCACGCAGAAAATGCGATAAAAGTTGCGGAATTTCTAGAGAAACATCCAAAAATAGAGCGCGTGATTTATCCCGGCCTTAAATCCCACCCCCAGCATGAGCTTGCTAAAAAGCAGACGACTGGGTTCGGTGGCATGATCACTTTCTTTATAAAAGGCGGTCTACCTGAAGCTCGGAAATTCCTTGAATCAGTTCGTGTTTTCACTCTTGCTGAGAGCTTAGGCGGCGTAGAATCTCTAATCGAACATCCTGCGATTATGACCCATGCGAGCATTCCACCTGAAAATCGGAAAGCACTCGGAATTCACGATAACCTTGTTCGGGTGAGTGTCGGGATAGAAGATATTTCGGATTTACTGAAAGATCTAGAACAGGCGTTAGGTTAGGGCGCCAGCCAGTCATAAAAATCATCTAAAAGAATATCTCCAGGAGTGTCGCCGCCTGTTCTATCTTGATCACTCATTGTGAATGTTATTCCGTAGACCGGCTCATACCATTCATCCATGCAGTAGACGCCCCAGTCTTGGAAAATCATATCTCCAGGCAAACCTGCAGCTCTTCCAACATAGCGACCCGCAATAGCAGCATCCCGATCCACCAAATTATTCGTCACCCAAGTGTTATCGAACGCTTTATTTTTTTCGTAGGGAGCTGAAACAGCTGTCTTTCCCTCGACACCTTCTTCTGGAAAAATAAAAATTGATGTGTTCGTTGGAAACCCACCCACAATTTCTCGAGCGGCTCCATTATAGCACGTTGATGGGAGAGTAGAACCGACGGTTGATCTTGAACAGTCAACAGTCGCCGAACCACTCCCATCCCATGGTGGCGAAAATGTAGCACTGTAACTTCCCAAATAAGCGTAGGGCGTGAAGACGAGAAGTTTGCAAGCAGCAGTTGAACCAAAAGTGATAAAAAGCTTACTAAAATAAAGCGTCTCTTCCGGAACAGTTTTATTGCAGGTGACTAAAGTGCCCACCGGGCTTCCATCAGGAACGGTACAAGTAACAAGCGGACTTTTTAATCCTGGTGTATCGTACCGCGCATACTCCACTTTAAAATATGCCTGGCTAACGACTGTATTCACCTTAGAAACCGCAACCCCGCTATTTATCGTCGTATCCGGAAGTGGCGTCAGGCACGAAACAAGCGAAAGACTGACTGCTGCTAATCCGATTAGCTTCGATTTTTTAAGTCCACTCATCCATGAGCTCCTTGAAATGATCTTAATTAAAACGCGTTTTCATACCCGTAGATTCGAAACGACACGGTTCCACCTACTTGGTTATATCCACCAATCTCTGCCTGTGGCGTGAAGTAATACACTTCGGGCGATAACCCGTAACTCACGCGTGAATCTTTCGAGTGGCCCAGAATAATATCGATCCCCCCTTTTAATCCGTAAGAGAAGAGAACGTTTTTAATGCCTGTCTGAAGGTTTTCACCGTTCTGGGAACCGATCATCGCCATGATTGAAATGAATCCAAGACGCGGGCCAAACCCGATCATTGCGGAGTCGACGGTCGTGGTCGTCGTGCGTGGTGTTCCGAGAAAATCGAGCCCCATTTGAAAATGGTCCGAAGTCATCCATCCGAGTCCAGCGTTATATCCCATACCACCTGGAGAGCCGGTTCCAGAAGTTGATGACGTATCGGCTAGACCCTTCGCACTTGCCGTCCCGTAACTCCCACCAAAATAAAGCCAAAGAACAAGTTCCTTAGTCTTGAGTCGATCTTCCATACCCATGTCCATGAGCTCTGTACGGCTTGAAAAAAGTTCGGGTTCTGGCTTACTCACAGGTGGAGTCGGCTCTGGCTCCATCTCCGGGACTTGTGTCTCAGCAACGGGGGTTTCTTCAGGGAGTGGCGGAAAGTTTTCGTCCGTTGGGGGTTCCACAGCATTCGGATCCTGCGGTGGAAGTTCAGCTGTCATCTCTGCTTCTGGAGCCACTAGGTCCGCTGGAGGAGGGAGTTCGGGGGTCGTCTCCGCGCTCACATCGTCTGGCAGCGGGGGCATATCAGCGGCTTCGGGTGGAGGCGGTAAATCAGCCCCTTCCTCGGCAATTGCTGGATAACTCAGTGTTATACCGATAAAAACTACAGCCAGAAGATTCGATAGTTTAAAGGGTTTCATCCCTATAAGTGTCCGGGACTCTTGGATTAAGATCAAGCCAAAGCTTGTGCGTCGAGAACATGACGCTCGAAATACCATAACTCTTTAGTCGGAAAATTGACTTGCCTTTTAACCCAGCTCCGAATAACTCTTAAGGTATGAAAAAATTGAAGCAGTTTATTCGAGATCTCTTGAAGGGTAGCGGCCGGATTGCGCTCGCCTAGTTCCGTCTTTACAGATCTAAGCTAATCTCAGCAGCTTTGCATCAATATCAAACACGAGTGCCGTACAATCCTGTGACGGCAAATCATCCGGATCAATAAGTTTCCGCTTCACACGAAACACCAGCTCATTCGTTAGATCCACGGCATCTTTAGCTCGCAATGGATCGATTAGCGCTTTTGCTTCTACGAGTCCCCCGCACGCCTCTATAAATCCGTCACTGAGTAAAACAATTCGGTCCTCAGGTTCTAGAACAACCTCCCGCTCGGTGAAACGCGAAAGATCCGAGTTCGTTAAACTGAGCGGTTCCCCATGCGAAGCATGGATCTCGAATCCCTTCCCTTTTCGTGCATGAAGAAATGCGGATCCACCGAGATGAAGGTATTTAAATCTGAAATCTTTCCGGTTCAAAATTCCGTAGAAAAGCGCAAGCCGATCTTTTTCTTTTAGCCCTAAAAGGAGTTCATCCGCGATTAATTTTACCGTGTCGATCGCTGGGCGTGCCTCATCGCGAGATAGTTTTAAAGTCATGCGCATGAGCGTCGACAGAAACGCACTCGAAAGTCCGTAACTTGAAGAATCAGAAAGAAGGATTGAAATTTTACTCGTATCCTTCGATTCAGCGAGATCGAAATGATCTCCTCCTTTAATACCAGCCAGGTAGCGCGATCGAATTGCAAGTCCACGAACTGCGGGGTATCGATTCGGGAGGCGAGCTTTCTGGAGTCGTTCAGCCAGCTGGACGTCCTCATCTAAACCCTTTAATAAGTCATTAAAAGATCGATGGAGCTCTCCGACCTCACTCCAAAGCCTAAGGTGCTGGTGCAGGCGAAATTTACTTTGGATCTCAATCCGTCTGAATGGATAAAGAATAAGGTCATCTACTTTTTCTGCGAGAGGTGAACCCCAATCAAAATCGACGGAATCATCGCCCCAGATTAGAAAAACACTTCGGCCATGCCGATCGATATTTCCTAGTACATTTTTTAGTTCGGGGTGACCCACATCCACCATCAGGATTGCTCCCCACTTTTCCTGGGGAGATTCATCTGCGATACTCCATTCATATCCACTCGCTTCATCACCTAAAATAAGTTTAAACGCTTCTAACCACCTGCGTTCGGCTGAAGAGTTTCCTGCAACGACTGTAATCTGTTGGTCTGAAAATGAGTGCATTTATATCGCCCGAAAGATGAGTTGAAAAAGATAGCGAATATCGCGCTGAGAGGTTGTACTCGTCCCGATATCTTCGCTAAACCAAGAAAAATTAAATTCAGAGTTTGATGCCTTAATCCCAAGTCCGGCACTGGGATACTGACTCCCGTAACCTGCACGAATAAAAAATCGGTCCATTGCAGTAAACTCAAGCCCCGTGGCGAAATGTTCTAAAGCCGTTGCTCCAGAAGTATTTAAAGCATCA
>JBGSHQ010000309.1:0-2969 GCA_041752095.1 Bdellovibrionia bacterium | reverse complement strand
TCTTCCCGTCGCTGCTAGTGCTCCAGCTCTTCGCAAGTGCACCCTCAATTGAAAGCGTCGGACTGAAACGAAGTAACCCATCGTAGAGAAGATTACCGGCCAACAGGGATGCGGTGTCGTTCATTTCAATGGGGTCGAGTGTCAGTGGAAGTGAATAGACCGACTTAACGTAAATAGAGGCACTTGGCTCTGAAAGAACCGAGATAGCCGGAAAATGCAGCGAAAGAAAAACGGCTGCTAACAGACTGGTGACTCTTACTTTCACTCTAAGTCTACTCCTGTCGCGAAAAGGACATTATTGTTTTCCGCGTATCGTTTGCATTGACTATTCCCATTCGCCTATTTTGTAAATAGCCGCTATTAAATACTAAAATACACGCTCAAATGACGCGTGCGCTGTCTCAAATTGAGAAAATTCTCATTCTGAATTTGAGAATTGAACGAATTAACAGCCTTCAATTTCAGCCTAAATCACTCGTAGTTCTTCAGTTATCTCAATTCGTTATCGTCATAACATACGAAAAATCAGCCGTTCTGAAGGACTTGGCACGTTCTTGCTCTTCTCTCTCTCGTGCGGACAACACCGTCCGCGAAAGAAAGGAACAACGATGTCGAGTCCAAAACGAAAACTCTTCCCGCCATACGTAACGGAGGAAGACCAAGAAACACTTCGGAGCCTGGTCGGAGATGCGCTCTGCCTCGCCTACGAAGAAGTGTCTGATGACTACGTCCATGAATGTCCACGTTGCGAGGCAGCCACGCTTTTCGCGAGTGGTGACCCCTATTGCCCTGACTGCGGCTGGGACTCTGTCACTGATCAAGAACAAAACTAAAAATAGAAAGAAATAATATTATGAACAAACACAAAAAAATCTGGAGCTCCATCAAATCGATCGCTCCCTGCCTCTTATTCGTAGTCTGTCTCACGATCCTGCTTCCACCATTTGCCCACGCCGGTCTTGAATCGAGCTTGGTGGGAATTAAGACTAAGCTCACCGGAGTAATCCTTCCGCTCTTGTCGGTCATCGGAATTGCGATTGCGGCTATCTCGTTTTTTACCGGTTCTCCCAATTCAAAGCAGCATATTTTTTATGCGATCTTAGGCTGCATTTTTGGGTTCGGCAGTCAGGCAATTGTCGACTTCATTTCGCAGACTGTTCGTTGAGGAACAGCGATGAATGAAAATGAAGAGTTAACCACATCAGGCGTTCCACGCGCCCTTGAAATGAAAAGTAAGCTCTTCGGATTCGAGCTACCTGACCTTCTTTTCATCTTCATGAATCTAGCAATCACCAATCTAATCTTCGGAACCACTCGGTTCCGCTATCCCCTAGTGTGGGGGACGACCTTAGGAATCGCGGCATTTCTATACTTTTCGAAACGAGGAAAACCAGACAACTACCTTCAACACTTAGGTGAATTCATTGCGAAGCCCTGTCACTACTCACCGGGCGAACCCGACAGTCAGTATCAAAACTACAAAAATAATTTGGCAGGAAAGGAAATACCTCATAATGAGTAAAAAGAGACCAAGCTTGGCTGAAGAACTTCCGTACTGGGAGTTTTTCAACGGAATACCCGACCATGCTGTCCTCGTTGACGGATCGCTCGTCGCAGGAATCGAAGTAAAACCTCGCGACATAGAAGCGTTAGACGAAGCGTCTGTGAATCAATTTACGGAAATCCTTCGATCAGCGATTAATTCCGTAAGCGAGGGTACAACCCTCCAGTTTGTCTTTTCAGTTCAATCAGATTTTAACGACATGCTTTCGATGCATCGGGATCGAAAAACCGAGAACCTTCATCCGATTATCAAACAAATAGCAGAAGACCGCGAGGCCTCGCTATTTTCGGAGATGGAGAATGGGCTTTTGTATCGCCCAAACCTTAAGGTCTTTCTCCGTGTTCCGGCGGAGGGTCTGAAAAAAACATCCTTCTTCAAAAAAGCTGAAATTTTTTCAAAAGTTGCTGTTGAAACACACGCCGAAACCCTTGAGCTTTTAGAGCAAAATATCAGCTCCCTGTCGGCTGCATTCGCCTCGGCAGGGCTTAAGAATAAGGCATTAACCAGAGAGGAGATTCTTAAAGTTGTATATACTGCTTTGAATCCGACGCGTTCGCGATCTGAACCGCTTCCAGAGATTAGAACCCCAAAAGATAGCGATCCACCTAAAGAACTCCTCGAAGAACTGCCTTGGCTCGCGAACTGCTCGCCTCGTCAGCAATTAGTCTTTGGTGATCTTATCAAAGATTACGACCAGTTTACGCTCGATAAGAAATATCACCGAATCATTACGTTGAAGACTCTACCGGAGGCCACTTTCGCTGGTCAGTTGGGGAACTTTCTCAGACTCCCATTCCACTACGACCTCATTGTGACAGTAGAGATCCCGGCTCAGGCGGGCGAGATGGCTAAACTACAACAAAAAAGAAAGATGGCGCATTCTCTCGCTGTAACTCAAGCGGGTAGAGCGTCGGATCTAGAAAGCGAGACTAAACTTTCATCGACTGAAGAACTTATTCGAGAACTTCTAACCACTGGGCAGCGCATCTATGCCGTCCAGCTCGCTATAATTCTTCGAGCCGAAGCATCGGCGCTGCGATCGGGACGGGCCTTGGCGTCCTTACGTCCTACCTCGTACACGGTTCGGTCGAAGAGCGCCGGCAGTCGCTCCAGTCTGATCAAACCGAAATGCACTTCGGCGACCTTCCGCCAAGTCCCTTTGTTCTACCGAAATCGAGTTTCAACAAGAAGGGAGCGCGCTGATCAAAAAGCTCCAAGTGATTTTCTCGGATGAGGCTTGGGCAATCGTCGAAAGGATCTATAATAGCGCAACGAATGACTTCGACTCGGGTTCGATTTCTTACTCGGACGTGATCAACGAATCCATTCTTACGTCGAGTGTGGAGATCAAGACGCTTCAATCCAAACATATCGACATTCGTCGATCGCTGCGCTCGATCGCGTC
>JBGSHQ010000308.1:0-5902 GCA_041752095.1 Bdellovibrionia bacterium | reverse complement strand
GAGGCAAAAAATAAGGTATATAAAGATACGCACTGATAGCTTTTCGGGAAGCCAGCTCGAATTCTTTATTCGGCATTTAAGTGGGAGAGCGATTCCAATATCTTCGAATTGTCGTCATCTTTTTGGCGATCGCTGTTTATTTCCAAAAATCGATTCAGATATTCGTAAACATTCCTGCAAGGTACCTTGAACCACCTCGTCAACAAAATCAGAGTCATGTTGCTCAGTGGCAGTTGAAATGAAGCAGCCCGTAATTGCGTTTTGAATGAGTTTTGCCTTTAAAGAAGTATTCTTAATTGAACGTTTTTCCTCGTCAGCGAGTTTTTCGAGAATGGCAATGATGCGCTGATGCCCTTGTTCGACTAGCTCCGTGTTCAATGTCTGGAACTTTCGGTCCGTGCCGCAATAATAATAGAAAAGGAGCCAGGCTCTGCAATCGTTCGGAAGGTGTCGAACCCAAGAAGAGGCTGTAACGACGTATGCCCTGAACTGGTCTAATGTTGAATCCGTTTTTCGCATTTCACGTAAACACAGGTCCTGAAAACGCGCACGGATGAATCGAAGTGAGGCCCGCACGAGATCTTCGCGTGAAGGGAAATAATGGCGAACTAAAGTACGGCTTACCCCACACTCGAGAGCAATTTTATCATGGGTTAAATTTTCAAGGCCGTTTTTAGCAAGAAAGCTTATCACTGCCTCAATAATCTCCAGACGCCGCTTTGCGGATTTCGTAAGAAGATCTGACTTAAACTCGTCAATTGATGAGAAAATTAAGGCATCATTTTTTGCCATCTTCAATAGGATCGGCTTTTAGCCAAATTAATCAACTATTTTTGCCATTATTGGCTATTTTGTTTGACGCATCACGCTAAATACAGTAAATACCCATCCAACAAGGAGTCGTACGATTTCTTAAAACTTAAAAATGGAGAAATATATGAAAAATAGAATGACGTTACTGTTTTCGATGAAGCGATCTATTGGGCTGACATTAATGTTCGCGTCTACCTTCTCGTTCGCCGCTGATTTTCCGCTGAAAGAATGTCGTAAAGTTTTCGGTAAATACCACAGCGTGGAGAAGTTTGAATTGCAGTCCACGCTATCTGTGGATGAAAAACTTCAAAGCTTCGTGGGAGATTTAAATGGCTGTCCTCGCCAATTAAATAGCCAATTAAATAGCAAGCAAATGTACCGAATCTATACATTGACTGGAACAACTGAAGGCTCCTGTAGTTATTCCACCCAGGAGATAGAAGGTGGCGATAACTTGGTGGAAAGTGAAGGGCTTAAGTCTTGGAAGCGTATTTTCTGCTTTAAGATTTAAAAAACGGAGAAATATTATGAAAACTCATTTTGTATTGACGACGTTATTAACAATCGGAGCAGCATCTGCAAATGCCGGATGTCTCGACTATTTTGGGACTATGCAATCTAAAGATGGCTCTTTTTTCGAAAAATTTTTCGGTGCTGATAACGGGGTCATTTTAGAGACTCTGTATAACAGTGGCAAAACGATGCATTTTTCGTTAGTGAAAATGAAGGATCATACTTTGAATTACCCGAATTCAGTTATTGGTGTTGAATCGCGAGTGGTAATAAAAGCGGGGCCACAAGGTTGTCAAAGTTATCAAACAAAGATTGAAATTAATAACGGAGATGTATTCTGCGACAGCAACGGGTATCCAACAGGGCTTTCCTTTTTTATTAATCTCCCAAATCCGAAGAGTCCATCGGATCGAAAAACAAATTTGTGCGGAATGATTAGTTCCGATGGATTATACTTTGATGCCCCTTATTACATTTTATCTCCAAAGTTCGACTCTAAAGGGATGCTTATCGAACATTCAACGGTTCCAAGTGATGAGTTCGATAGCGGACAGATTGGATGGAGAAAGAGACTTGTAGGACAGGTAAAGCCCTGATCATAAAAATAGTCATCTATTCGGATGAGTAATTAAAAAGTGACCAAATCGAGCGGCTCTCTTCATGAGAGTCTCAGGCTACGCTGTACCCAGAGCCACCTCAATATCCGTAAAGACGGAACAAAAGGGCTAGAAAAAGAAGCAGTCTAGCAAAGATCGTTAAGATCCAAGTTTTCTGCTTTAGTTTTTCGAGCCTGATCCCGAGAAGTAGATAACGGTTTTCATCGTTATGTTTCATAGGGATGCCCTCCTTTCTTAGAAAAAGGAGGGTATTCCATCACCACCGCTCGATTTGGCGAAATCCCTAAATGCAAAGACTGTTCTTCGTCGAAGCCTCATATAACAGTCCCCCAGGTTAAACATCATTCCGAATTCTGGACCGAAAGTCCGGAAGCCCAACTCGTCATTCAAATCGTCACGAGGGTGAAACTGCGAAGCTATTTTTGGCTTTCGGTCGCCGGGAATATCTATTACTTTGCCGCTCAGGACTAACGCGCGGATTGAAAATGAATGTCGTGATTTTCAGCCGTCACCGGAGTGAAGAAGAAAAAAAGGAGGGAAGCTGACTCGCGACTTTTCAATTCACGGTGACCCATGAAAACCAAAAAATGGCTGATGATTTCTTTCCTTCTCTTAGGCCTGCCAGTCGCGTTCTCTGATTTTTCATCTTTACTCTCCGCAGACGATCTCGAACGGGAAACCCTGGAACGCGAAAGTGGCCACCCCGCCCTTGGTGGATTATTGAATGATCCCGAACCCTGGGAATCATATAATCAGTGGAAATGCTTTCCTACGAAATGGGCAAACCTCACTTTTGCGGAAGTCGACTATGGCGGCTGGAAAAAAGTCCCGAGCATCACGATCGAATCCCCGTCCCACACCGATCTTTTTGACCTCGAACCCGATGAACCCTGGGATAACTTAAAGACGATGGCCCGATGGGCGGAGCTCTTCGACCAGGCGGATGAGGTCTGCATCTACGCTGCTTTCCTTCAGGAGTTCGATGAGGATACTTCAGATTGGATCATCGCGGACATCAAGACCCGAAATGGGTATTGGCTCGGAGGTGAAAGAGAGCATCAGGATTACTACGAAGAAATAGATCTTGAACCTGAAACTACAGATGAAACAGGGTCTATGGACGCAGGTTCGGAAGATTCGGAAACGGATACACAGCACTAAGGCTGGAAGGAGTCTACAGCTCCGTTTTTTGGTAAAAAACAGGGTAAATAACCTTTTTTTGGTCAAAAATAAGAATATTTACCGATTTTTGGTATACTTTTACGTCCGGGAAGATAGCGCACTGCACCTATGGCGTTATTTTCCCGGCGATTTTTCAGTCCGGATGCGTTAGTGTAGTAAAATGATCGCGAATTTTGAGAGCCTCTTCCTTGGCACCTCTTATAATTTAAAGTCGACCTTAGCACTCCTTGCGGCGGTGACGGTTCTAACTTTGGTTTACGCCGTCCGACTTTTAGTTCGTGGTCGTGTTCATTACGCGCGTGTTGATAAGCAGGGTGGAAGTGCGCTCCTTTCTAAGGGTCTCATGGAGATGGCTTACTGGTGGATGCAGCCTCTGGCGCGTGCACTCGTGATTATCGGTGTGACTCCGAACATGATTTCCTGGGGCTCACTCGTGTTCGGACTTCTCGCCGGCGTTTGCTTGGCGTTCGGCCACTTTGGTTTCGGTGGTGGATTCGCACTCATCTCCGGCTTCATGGACTCGCTCGATGGAATGGTCGCTCGAATGACGGGCGTCTCAAGCGATGCGGGTGAAGTGCTAGACGCGACGATTGATCGGTATGCAGAAGCTTTTTTCATCTCAGGCTTAGTCATCTATTACCGCGATATTCCGGTTCTTCAGATCCTCGCACTCCTCGCTCTCATGGGATCCTTCATGGTGAGTTATTCATCTGCGAAAGCAGAAGCACTCCAAGTCGATCCTCCGAAGGGATCGATGCGTCGCCCAGAACGCGCATTTTACCTGACTTTAGGCGCTGTTTTATCTCCGATCACGATCGCGCAGTATGAATATGTTCGCGACTATCCAATCGCGATCGGGTTTCCGATGGTGATGGCACTCGGACTCATTGCCGTTCTTGCGAACGCATCCGCAATCGAGCGCATGGCTGCGATTGCAAAAGAAATGCGGAAGCGTGAAGCTGCTGCTGCCGCTTCGAAACTCCAGGCTGCTCGTAACCTTAAGCCTGGTTCTGAACTCGATACGAGCGAAACGACTGAGGCTGCGGCCGATCCCGCTCGTACACGCTAATGCCCGCGAATCAGGGGCCGAATTCTACCGAAGCAACTGCTTCGCTTGTCAGTGTTCCTTTCTGGAAATCGTTTGGGCGTGCGCAAGTTGCGTCTTTCGCGGCCACTGCGGTTGATTTCGGCGCACTCTTTTTTTTCACAGAGGTCGCTCATGTTTATTACGTCCTTTCTACAGGTCTTGGCGCGCTCTTAGGTGCGATAACGAACTTCCTTTTAAACCGTCACTGGAGCTTCGAAGTGGCCCATGTTTCATGGGGTCCGCAGGCCATTCGTTACGGGCTGGTGTCGGCAGGGAGCCTTCTTTTAAACATGGCTGGAGTCTACGCGTTTACTGACGGGATGGGCCTAAAATACGGCTTTTCGAAGGTCGTAACGGCAATTCTTGTGGGGCTCCTTTTTAACTTCCCACTGCACCGCCGATATGTTTTTAAGTAGATTCACATGAATTCATCCCAACCGAAAAACCAGCAGCCACGCCTCGTTACCCCTATTCCGGGACCGAAAAGCACTGAACTTCGCGCACGCGAAGATCGGCATCTTGCCCCAGGGCTTCAGGGTTTCGCTCTCATGGCTGGCATCGTGGTGGAAGAAGCGCGTGGATCGACTGTGACCGATGTCGATGGAAACACCTTCATCGATATTATCGGCGGGATCGGCGTGAATGGTCTTGGACATTCGCATCCTCGGTTTGTGAAAGCGGTTCAGGATCAGGTTGCGAAAGCGTCTGTCGGATCATTTACAAGCACGGCTCGAGTGGAACTTTTCGAACAAATTTCGAAAAACCGACCTTCAGAAAAAGTTCACCGTACGCAGCTTTACTCGTCGGGTGCAGAAGCGGTCGAGTCGGCTTTGCGGTTAGCAAAGTGCGCGACGGGGAAAACGGAATTCGTTTCTTTCTGGGGGGGCTTCCACGGAAAAACGATGGGTGCGCTCTCGCTCATGGGCTCAGATTTTAAAGATAAGTTCGGGCCTTTCGTTCCTGGTTCGCGCATCTCGCGATATCCCCACCCGTATCACTGCCCAGAAGGCATGAATAAAGACTCGTTCGCTGCGGCTTGCGCGGAAGAACTTCGGAAAAATTTAAAGTCGGACGCGGGCGCTGATGTCGCTGCGATCATCATCGAGCCGATGCAAGGGACTGCAGGAAATGTGATCCCATCTGATCTATTTTTACCTGCCATTAAAAGTATCGCTAAGGAAATCGGCGCACTCCTCATCGTTGATGAGATGATCACGGGTTTTGGCCGCACGGGAAAATACTGGGGCATGCACCATTCGGGTGTGGAGCCCGATATCGTGACTCTCGGAAAACAGTTTGGGGGAGGATTCCCAATCTCTGCCCTCATCTCGACTGACGAAATTACTTCGGCGAAGCCTTGGTCGAATCCATCCGGATCAAGCTCAAGCTACGGCGGAAATCCTTTAGGAGCTGCAGCTGCTTTAGAGAGCTTAAAAATTATTGACAGTGAAAAACTCGTCGAAAATTCACGCGTGGTCGGGGAGTACTTTTTAAAGAAAATCTCGCCGATGGCAGATCGTTATTCATTCGTGGGTGAGACTCGTGGGCGTGGATTATTCCTCGCGATCGAAATGGTCGTTGATAAAAAGTCGAAGGCTCCGCTTTCGAAGGCCGCCACGAACCGCATTTTTAATGAGTGTTTAAAGCGTGGGTTACTCACGATGTCGTATGCATCGAGCTTCCGAATCCA
>JBGSHQ010000307.1:0-4544 GCA_041752095.1 Bdellovibrionia bacterium | reverse complement strand
CGGTAATCCGCGATTTTCTTCACGAGTGGGTGCGCCGATTTCGATTGCCCGGCTTCGTGCGCGTCGATCATCTTTGAAAAATCGGAACCGACCGAAAGTGCGAACTGGATCGATACGCCTTCGGCAAGCGAGTTTAGCGCCGAGCGGAGGCCCATCGTAAACTGATTCACTTCCGAGTCGTCGAGGGCCTCGATGTCGGCCAGGCTCACGCGGACGGCGCTACTCAGCGAACCGTCGTGAAGGACGATGTGCGGACGAGGCTCGGAGGCGAAGTCCCAGAACGGCAGCTCCTCGCAGAGCGACGTCTCTTTTGATTTCTGTTTTAGCATCTGAATTTACTCCTTCTTTCGTCAGCACTTTTCGTCTTCTGTCCGAACTTCCGGGCGATCACGTCCGCCCCTCCCGCTTTGAAGTAGGAGGGACGGGAGAGGTACTCGCCCAGGTGCTGAAGGTAGTTGTCGGGTTTTCCGCGCTTGGCGAAGAACAGGAAGGCCGCGAAGCCAATCGTCGTTCCCCACACGAGCGGGTATCTAAAGCGCGAAGCGCCAAAGATCAGGTTCGTCACCGCGAGGTTGAAGAAGATGAAAAGCAGATCGGGAAGCTCGAATCCGAAGAGCTTGCTTTTCATTTCTAAAGCGCGCGGAACTTTCGAGGTGGATAGTCCTTCTTCGTTCATCCATGCACCTCAGCGAACCGTCTGGCCGATGAAATCGACAATCGCCTGAGCGCCGAAGCCGAAGATGCAGCCCAAGACGGCGTAGACGATATGTTGTTTCGCCTGCGGGTTTCCCGTAAAGAACGAGACTGCGGCGATGGCGATTCCGATCACCGAAAGCAGAGGGAGAATGACTCCGGTAAGTTTCGCTTTGATCCCGAAGAGGCTGTCCTCTAGCCCCGCGTGAGCAAGATCAGGAATAAATAGCATCGCTAGGGCTGCAAGTCCGAAGAGAGCGAGTTGTTTTTTGGTATTCATGTGCGTTTCCTTTTTTGGGTGGAAAGAAATTCAAAAAGGCGCGCATAGATTTTCGCATTAAGGAGTCGATAGTCAGGCCGCGATTCGTTCTTCGTTGAAGTCGGCGAAGCTCGCCGTGTTCGCTTTGGCCTCGGGGAAAATGTTCATGTAGACGGGTTTATCGAATAGGTCGAATTCAAGCTCGATCACGCCCAAGGCAGAGATGACCTTTCCCGATCCGATGATGTTCCAGAAGTATTTCGATCGCGCGTTTGGATTTTTGTTCGGTTCCCTTGTCATCACGAAGTAGCGTCCGGTTTGCTTGTGGTTCGGCACGAGAAAGAATCGTTCGGCGACGAACGTCCAGAGTCTCATCGTGTAATTCTCTTGACCCTCTTTGTGGTAGGCCATGCCGACACTCTTGGTTTTTTCGAGCTTTCCGCTCTCGTTCATCCGGCCTTGGAAGAGCTGGAATCGGTGAAATATAGGCGGATTTACTTCCGGGTATATAGGTTCATCATTCATGCGTAATTCCTTTCGTTTTGGGGTTAAAATTTTCCGGGGCGCACCCCGTAGAGACAAACTTTCGCCTTCTCGCGTTCGATCAGGCCTGCGGCGTAGGCGGCTTGGTCGAGCCATACGGAGCGACCATTTTCTTTCGGCATCTGGACGAAGGGGTCTTCGAGCTCATCCCAAAGACAATTAGCGCAGTAGCGGGAGCCCTTATTTCCCATGAGAGGGCTCTCGCAGCGGTGGCACCGGACTTTCGAGTTCGGTTTTAGTTTCTTGAGAAAGCGCAGAATTCGCTTCATGCCGCCGCCTCCAGGACTCCGCTCGAGAGTTCTCGGCGGGATTGGCAACCGATGCACCGGGTAGCACCGGGATTCGCGCGCAAGCGCCGTCTGTCGATCCCATCGCCGCAATCGCGGCACTCGAAAAAAGTGCCGTTCTTCAATCGCTGGAGCGCCGTCTGGAGCGAGGCTTGCTCGCAGGTCGTGCGGTTGTGGATTTCGCAGTTAGTGAAGAGATCCGCTTCGGCTCTCGTGGAATCGGCCTCGTCTTTCAGGAAGCACGGGTTTACTTGAGCGCTTTCACGAATCTCTTCGCGGGTCGTATTTTCGATAACCTTCAAGGCTGCAAGCCGGGTTTCGATTTCCGATCGCATTTGGTTCAGGTCGTTTTGGTTCATGGTGTTTTCCTCCTTCGCGGGACGCGCGGTCCTCACACCCTTATCCAAGTGCAAGAAGCTGGACGAACGGACCAAACGAGAAAAACGCTGGATTTTACGGGTGAATTTAGAAAATTTGCTTTCGCGAACTTTTGGAAAAGTCCACGCGCGAAGACTCGGGTCTACGAGCATGGACTCGGAGGTGAAATGGAAGGTCTGCCCTCGCTGAAAGGCGATTTAGGTGAAGCAGAGGTGAGAGCGAGTGTATTGAAAAGTCTTCGTAGGGAGACTAGGGAGACTTTTGACTTTGGCGATACAGTCCCTGCCGTGGACGGCGGAGTTCCGCTGATCCTGCGCCCCCAAAGAAAGTGCCGAGTCGTCGCTCGGTGTCCCGGCTTGCTTAGTAATATCGGACCAAAGTCATTGCCTATATAAAAACTACCGACCGAGTCTACCAATAGAGACTTTTAAAGTCGGTGCGTTTTCATCCTTAAATTTAAATAGCATTAATTCAATAAGTTACGGACCCTCGCCATCCGTCAAATCTGGCACGCATCTCGCTCTAAGCGCTCCCAGAGAGGGGGAGTTGAGATGCCGGCTAATCCAAGAATTCTTGCTGTTGACGACGATACGCGATTTTTATCCGCTCTCGGAGTCTCACTGTCGAATGAGGGCTTCGACTTCGTCACAGCTACGAGGGGCACCGAAGCCATGCGCTCGATGAGTGAGATGCTCCCAGATCTCGTTCTACTCGACTTCTGCTTGCCCGAAATGTCGGGTCTCGAACTCCTTAAAATCTTCAAACGTCGATACCCCGAAACCTTTGTCCTCATGCTCACCGGTGAGAGAGACGCCGATACGATCATCGAAACGATGAAGAATGGTGCGGCCGACTTCGTCATCAAGGGCTCCGAGGATTTCGAGGCGAATCTGAAGTTCAGGATCGCTCAGGCGCTCGAACGATCCGCTCTGCAGCGGAAAAACCGTGAACTTCTAACTGAGAACCTTACCCGCTCCGAACAGAATCGTAAACTTTCGGTAAAGATCGCGTCCCATTCCAAGAGCTACACGATCCTTGGAGTCTCCACCCCGACCTTGAAAATGAAAGGCGACATTCATTCCCTGAAAGGTATCCGCTCGACGGTGCTCATCACCGGAGAAAACGGAACCGGGAAGGAGCTGGTCGCGCGAGCCCTCAATACTCAGGAAGAAGATTTCTCCAGGCCATTCATCGACGTGAACTGCGCTGCGATTAGCCCGGGACTTTTCGAGAGCGAGTTCTTCGGCCATGTCAAAGGAGCCTTCACCGGAGCGACCGACAACCGGGATGGGAAGTTCAAGTTAGCGCACGGAGGAGACATTTTCCTCGACGAGATTGGTGAAATCCCGATCGAAATGCAAGCGAAGCTGCTGCGGGTACTTCAGGAAAAGACTTTCGTACCCGTGGGTTCTACAAAAACGATCTCGGTCGAGGTACGCGTGATCGCGGCCACGAATCGAAATTTGGAAGACGACATCCGAAGGGGGCGCTTCCGCGAAGACTTGTATTACCGGTTGAACCCGATTCGCATCGAGGTTCCCGCGCTTCGCGAGCGCCGGGAAGACATCGCGTTCCTAGCCGAAGAGTTCCTGAAACGACTCCTTCCAATGGGAAAACTCACGGAGCCCGCGAAGAAGAAACTGCTCGGTCATTCCTGGCCGGGAAATATCCGCGAGCTTCATAACGTGATCGAGCGCGCGGTGGTGGTCGGAAGAACCTCAGGTCGCCCGACGATCAAGCCTGAGCATATTTTGCTGACCCGAACAGAACCGCATAGTGTGACGCTCTCGATCCCGGAAGATCTCTTGCCGCGCGCGGTTTCCGACATTGACGCTGCCCGCTTCAAGCACTGCTTGAATTGGATGGAGCGCCAGTACCTCTTTCGTGGCCTAAACGCGATGAATGGCGACAACGAGGCACTTTACCGGAAACTCGGTTTTTCGCGCGCCTACTATTTCAAGCGTAAGAAGCTTGTTGGAGTGCCTTCCAACCGCAAAGGGGAGGACTCGTCTGCGTGAAACGTAAAGCGGTTTTGTTTTACCTCGGGACGCTCGTCTCCTCGATCGGGAGCTTCACGTTCAATATCTGCTTGATCGCCTTCATGATCCGCTTGGGTTTCGATCTCTTTCACGTCAGCTTGATATTGGGCCTTCAGCGTTTGGTGCCGATGTTTATCTTGGGAGTGCTCGGTCATCGCACCGATTCGCTTTCTCCAAAACTCACGGTGATCCTTGCTGAACTCGGTGCAGCGGCGGCGACATTCGGGATTTTGTGGGCATGGTCGGAGGGCCATCCCGGCTACGTGTTCCTCGTCGTTTTCACGTTGCTGAAAACCTCGATCGTCTCGTTTCAAATCGGAAGTAAAGCGAAACTGATGAAGCTCC
>JBGSHQ010000306.1:0-5005 GCA_041752095.1 Bdellovibrionia bacterium | reverse complement strand
GTTCGAAACGGCGATCATTCCTCCCGCTCTTTCTCGTAGGAGCTGAAGAAGAAGGGACATCTGTCCGATGTTGCGAATATTTTCTAAATCGCGGATATCGTCACGGATAATGCGTTCGTGCCTTTCCTCTCTCCAGCGTCTCGCCTCTCGTTCATCGTTTTCGAGAAAAGGTTCGGGAAAGCCCCCGACTTTCATTAACCGCTCGAAAGCATCTTTCGGTGAAACTCCGAGGCCACCGAGTTCGTCGAGTGTAAAGGGATGTAGTCGCCAGTAGTGATACCTTCCGAGTAAGCTATCGCCGCCTCGTCGATAAACATCGAGCCGTGCACTTCCTGTGAGCAAAAACTGATGCTCATCTCCAGATGTGTCGAAGAGCCCTTTAATGAGTGTTTTCCATTTTGGATATTTATGGATTTCATCAAAAACGAGAAGTCGGTCTTCTTCGTTCCAGTCTTCACTTAAGATTTTTTTCCGATCGATTTCGCGGTCCCAGTTTAAGTAAAGACCGGGTCCTGATTCTTTAAGAAGTGATTTTGCGAGCGTCGTTTTACCGCACTGGCGAGGTCCGCCGATGAAGACCATTTTCTTTTTTAGGTCGGTTTTTAGAAATGGGACGATGTACCGCATGCTGACTATTATATACCGTACTAAAAATTAGTCTAGACCATTTTATAGTACGGTAAAAAATGGTCTAATGTAACTATTTGTTATTATTAGATTCTGGGTCTAAATCTTCTTTTTCATCACCATTTTACGAAGTGATTTTTTATAGTCCCGAACGCGGTCGAGAAACTTCTCCTCGCCGGCTCCTAAGATTTGGGTCGCAAGCACGCCCGCATTAAACGCCCCACCGATAGCGACCGTTGCTACTGGCACGCCCTTCGGCATCTGGACGATCGATAGAAGGGCGTCGTTACCCTGGAGGGCACCCACAACGACAGGAACTCCGATCACAGGAAGTTCGGTATAGGCCGCTGTCATCCCAGGGAGGTGGGCAGCACCGCCGGCACCTGCAATGATCACGCGAATACCGCGCTTACGAGCAGCCTGCGCAAACTCCGCCATTTCTTCTGGAGTGCGGTGTGCAGAGATCACCTTCATCTCGAAAGGAACTCCGAAGGATTCAAGCGCCACTCTCGCATCCTTCATCGTCGGCAGATCCGAATCACTTCCCATGATGATGGAAACGAGTGGGGATTTTTTCGAATTTTTCTTTTTCATTCCATTCCTCGGATCTGTTTTAGCTGTTCGCGGCTTAAGTTGTAAAAATTAATGTGGCCCATCTTTCGACCGGGCCTCACTTCGCTTTTACCGTACCAGTGAAGGCGGTGGGTAGCGAGTGTGTGGGAGGCTTCCGCCATGCGCTCGGCCCGGTTTTCGCTTGCGCCTCGATCTTCTCCCAAGATGTTCCGCATTAAAAAGAGAAAGCTTGCGTCGATGTGACCTAAAGGGAGTCCATGGATAGCGCGCCAGTGGTTTTCGAATTGGCTTGTGATTTCTCCATCTAAAGAGAAGTGGCCCGAGTTATGAACTCGGGGAGCGACTTCGTTTATCCAGAAGGTTTCGTCGTCGAGTTGGAAAACCTCAAGCGCCATCACTCCGACGATCCCAGTAGCGCGCGCAATTTTTTCAGCTGCCTCTTCGATGCGTTCACAGAGCACACTATCCACTCCGAGGCGCGAAGCAGGCCCATAAGCCTGGTGGCAGATGCCGTTTTTCTGCTCGGTAATAACAACTGGGTAGGCTTTCCATTCACCGCTCACGGATAGGCAGCCCACGACCGCTAATTCCTGGATGAACGCAGCTTTTTCTTCGAGATAGACTTCGACTCCGAGTTTTTCAGCGCGCGCGATGAAAGCGAGCGCCTCTTCGAATGCTCGCTCGTTTAAATCCTTCGGCGAGATCCAAGTGCCCTTACCATCGTAACCGAGTCGCGACCATTTCAGGACGAACCCATAAGGAAGGTCCGCGGCCGCGGACGCGAGTTTTTCCACAGTCCATTTTTTTTCACACTGGTGAGGAGCCGTAGGGAGTTCGAGTCTTTCGAATAATTTTTTCTGCTCCAGTTTATCCTGGATCAGCATCATCGTGCTAAGCGGTGGAAAAAACCGGGGGTCATCCAGGCTTACTCCGAGGGACTTAAAGCTTTCTTCAGGGACGAATTCGTTTTCAAACACGAAACGGTCGCAGGAAGCGAGAAACGGTTTTAGTTCCTCGGGATTTTTCCAATCACCTGTAAAAACTTTCACTGAAAGACCGAGGGGTGCCGCCGCATTTTCTAACATCCGCCCAAGTTGGCCAGCACCGAGTATTCCGTAGGTCATTTCGTGCAGGTGAGTTCGTCGATTTTTTCGTAAACCGTATCAATCCAGGTCGCGGTCATTTTGCCTGCATTCACGATAAGGACAGATCCTGTGAGAGGGATCACCACAGGATTTGTTTCGATGAAGCTCAGGGCTTGAGCATCGGTATCGAAAATTTTCATGTTCGATTCGAGTTCGAATTTTTTAGATGAGGCGCTCACATCGTACTGGAGGATCTTCTGGTGGGATGGGGCGAACTCTCCGGTTTTAATCAGTACGGTCAGAGCAGCTGGGGATGTGGAATTTCCACAGGTGAGAGTGATCAGGTCTCCGGCAAAAGTATTCAGGGAGACGAATAATGAAAGAAAGCCCAGGACTCGAACGAAAGTGAGGTTTGGTTTCATGGGGGATTATTACCAAGCCTTAATGCATTCGGTCAACCCAGGGTTTTTAGGCTAAAATAGGCATGAAATAACGGTGAGTTACAGAATCCGCAACAGACCTGCGGATTATCTTACTAACTCTAGCGGCCAAAGCGTTCCACAGGCTTTAGGTATTAACGACATAGTTGGTATTTGCCATTATTTTTAATGGAAAATACTATTTCCAAAATAAGGTATTTTAGGTTAAACTATTTACCATTATGGGCAGAAAAGAACAGGTCCTTACCCCATCGTTAAATCGACTGATGAAAGTGATTGGTGAGAATATTCATCTCGCACGTTTACGGCGAAAATTTTCGGCAGAACTTTTATCTGAGCGTGCAGGAATTTCGAGACCGACTCTGAGGGCGATCGAACGGGGGGATCCTAAAGTTTCATTCGCTGCTTATGCGAGTGTATTAGCTTGTTTAGGATTAGAGAAAGATCTTTTAAATATCGCGCGAGACGACGAACTGGGGCGAAAGCTACAGGATGCGGAACTCATTCCTCGTAAACGATCTCCGCGAAAGGCTTAACGGATGAAAAAGCCCACTCCACAAAATGTAATCCAGGTTTTTGCTCATTGGAAGGGGATGCGAGGCCCGACTCTGATGGGAGTTCTTTATTCTGCTCCCGTGCGCGGTAAAGAAATTTTTTCGTTCGAATATCATATGGAGTGGTTACAGAGCGATTATGCACAGGTGCTTGATCCATCGCTAAACCTTTTTAAAGGCCTCCAATACGGTCCGAAGGAGTCTGGTAATTTTGGTGTTTTTCTTGATTCATCTCCTGATCGCTGGGGACGCCAACTCATGAAGAGAAGAGAGGAGCAGTTTTCACGAGCAGAAGGTCGATTAGCTAAAACGCTTCTTGAATCAGATTATTTACTCGGAGTTTATGATGGCGCTCGTATGGGTGGCTTACGTTTTAGGACCGATCCGAAAGGCCCTTTTTTGGATAATAATGCTGATCTTGCAACTCCGCCCTGGGTTTCGATTCGCGCACTCGAACAGGCAAGTCTAGCACTAGAGAAAAAGAACGTCGAAGAAGATCCCCAATACGCTAAATGGCTTAAAATGTTGATTGCTCCGGGAGCGTCCCTGGGTGGTGCTCGTCCTAAGGCAGGGGTTGTGGATAATAAAGGTCATCTGTGGATAGCAAAATTTCCGAGTCGAATGGATGAGGGAGATGTTGGTGGATGGGAGGCAGTTGTTCACCAGCTTTCTCGGTATGCAAAAATAAATACAGCAAAATCAGAAATGCGAAAATTTTCATCTCAGCACCATACGTTTATGACAAAGCGGTTCGATCGTGATGAGGGTGGATCTCGAATTCACTTTGCATCGGCGATGACACTACTCCAGCATCAGGATGGAGATGATGGTGAGAGTGGAGTAAGTTATTTGGAATTTATTGATTTCATTATGAGGTCGGGAGCTGAACCGACTCTGGACCTTGAAGAACTGTGGCGAAGAATCGTATTTTTCATCTGTGTTTCGAACGTAGATGATCATTTAAGAAATCATGGTTTTTTATTGGATCAAAAGGGTTGGAGGCTTTCTCCAGCGTATGACATTAACCCGGTGGCAACGGGTAATGGGTTAAAATTAAATATTTCAGAGTCTGATAATTCTCAGGATTTAGATCTCGCACGCAGTGTAGCCAAACAGTTTCGGCTTTCTAAAAAGAAGGCAGACACCATCATCATCGAAGTGGTGAGCGGAGTAAAAAAGTGGAAAAAAGTGGCTACAGATTTAAAAATTCCAAGAGCCGAGCAAGATCGAATTGCTCCTGCGTTTCGGATGGCGAAGTAGTGTTTTTTTGGATTCGCCGTTATTAGCGAGATATGCCCCTCTTTTTCGTAGAGTTAGGAGATTTAGAAGCAAATTCAAGACTTAACCTGCAGTCAGAGATGACACATTGTAAAATGGCAGGTTTTTCCTTATTGTTTAAGAATATTAAGAGTTACAAAATTAACAAAGTTATCGGCTAGTTATTACATTTAAAAAGAGACAAAAAGATCCCAATGTCGGCAGAAAAACGGAGCTCTAGCATCAAGTTCATCCTAGCAGTCGGAATGCTCATCGCATTCTCGGCGCAGCCTGCTCACGGGGTCTATTATAACGTCGGCATGTTCTGGAAAAAAGTCGCGGCCTCGGTTGGCTTTATCTTTCAGGGTAAGCAAGCGTTGAATGAAACGGATTCTAAACACCGCTTAGCAAGTGATACTCTAGGCACTTCCGCATCGATCTCGGGCGATAGCCTAGTTGTGTGCACTAC
>JBGSHQ010000305.1:0-5400 GCA_041752095.1 Bdellovibrionia bacterium | reverse complement strand
GGGTAATCGGGGTGATATTATTATTTTTTTTCGACGTTTGAGTGCCTGCTTCAATGCTGCGACCCTTGCCACCGCTAGTGACCGGGCAGTAGGTTTAGGAAGTTACTAGTAGGCAGAATGCACGGTTTTTTTCTTTTCTTTATTTCCCCTTTTTTAATTTCAACTTCAGTTTTCGCGCGAGAAACTCCAGAAACAGTTCGGTTAACCGAAGTCATCTCTGAGGGTAAACGCCTTCACGCAGACCAGCGTGCAGTCGTGATCCTAACCGAAGACGAACTCTCGAGAGAGTCAGGCCGCACACTCGGAGAAGTCCTCCGAGAATCTGCGGGCGTCGATTTTATTTCAGGGACAGGTGGAAACTCGAATCTTCTGATTCGCGGTTCGACAGGATCTCAGGTTTTAGTCCTCATCGATGGGGTGAAGGCGAATGATCCTTCGGCTTCGAATCGGTATTTCGACTGGAGTCGAATCGATGTCACGCAGATTGAAAGGGTAGAAATCTTAAAAGGCCCTCAAGCCGTATCGTATGGATCGGATGCGATCGGGGGTGTGGTTCTCATCCGTACGAAACGAGGTCATTCAGGACTGACTGCGGCTGCCGAGGCGGGAGGGACGAAGTATGCGCGTTCGCGCGTTTCTTACGGCTTCAGTTTAGATTCTCAAAATACTCTGAGTGTTTACGCTTTAGGAAAGGGCGTGTTTGCGGGTCGATCGAGCGCGTATGGCGGAGTCGAAGGCGATAACTCTAAGGAAGCGACCGCTGGAGTGGAGCTTTTATCTCGGATCTCACCCGATCTCCGCATGAAGGTGAGTGGTGATCTTCGAGCGGCAGAGGAAGATATCGATCAGGGTCCGTACGATGATGATCCGAACTACATCGCTCGAAATCGAGAAATCAGAGGAGCCGTAAATCTCGAAGGTCGTGAGTGGAAATCACTCGTAACGCATCTCGATTTTCGTCGTGCGTTTTCGGATTTTCCGGATTCGGCACACACTTACGCGAGTGATACGACCTACACCGGCACGAATACACGTGCCGAATTTCAGTTTCACTCGGTGGATACACCGACAGAATGGGCGATCGGCCTAGAAGGAACTCGGGAAACGCTCGGAATCGAGTCGATTCTCTCTCCAGTGAACCTCGCTAAAACACATGGCGAAACAGTGGCAGTATTTATGGAGTCTTCACTGCCGATCGACGATTCAGGAAAATACAGAATCGATTTCGGAACTCGGTATTCTTATTTTACATCATACAGCGGACAGTGGGGTGGAAAAATCGGTGCAGTATCTAAAGCAGTCGAAAACCTTACGATCGATGCAGGAGTTTCTACTGGGTTTAAGGCGCCATCGCTTTATAGCCTTTACGAACCGACTTCAGGGAACGATCAGCTTAAACCCGAAGAATCCATTCAAGCAGAGCTCGGCGCCGCTTACGCATTTTCTAGAGCGACGACTGTCGAAATCCGTGGATTCGTAAACCAAGTTCGAAATCGGTTCGGCTTTATGCCGAGCTCTCCCTACCGTTCTATAAACATCGATCGCGCGGAACTCGTGGGAGCCGAAGCCAGTCTCGATCATCGATTTAGTTCACTTCTTAGAATATCAGCGGCTACGACTCTCCTTTCCACTCGGGATAAAAAAACAGGGGAACCCCTTCCCGATTCCCCGATATGGAAGGAAAATCTAAAACTGATCGTGACCCCGACACCGATGACGTCCTTTACTCTTTCAGGGATTGCAAAGTCCTCACGTGGAACGAGTACTGCGAATGGAAGGGTGCCTGGGTTTGGGAGATTTGATTTTTCAATCCTTCACACGCTCAGTGAAAAATTTTCTCTGAATGCACGAATAGAGAATCTACTCGACCGAGATTACGAAGAAATTCGGGGGTACACTTCTCCGCGCCTAACCGCATACGCAGGGCTTGAGTACCGGGGATTTTAAGCAAAATCTAAATTGGAGCGTCAGGAACGCCGGTGACAGCAAGGGTTCGGTCGAAAAAGCGAAAACTATTTTTTGAATCATCGAGAAGTTTTCGGCCCGGACAGAGGATCGGTTCGTTTGGAAATTCTTCTTCTTCGCCTTGAAGGAGTTCAGGGCGGCATTTCGCCTGGATCTCTTCTAAGATGATGCGAAATTTTTCGCGGTCCTTTTCGTCGTGGAGTTCGAGTTCAGCGACGCCTTCAGGAACGTAGCGATAAAATTTAGGAACTTCAGCCGACCAGAGAATCGGGGGGGATCCGATCGGGCGATCTTCTGGTTTTGCGTGTGAACGTTTTTTAAAGGCGACTGATGCATTTAGATCGACGATTTCTCCGTACTGGGTTGCGACCCAGAAATAGAAGCTCCCGTTCCAACACCCCGCCCACTGGAGTGCGTGATTCTCTAAAATTTCGACCCATGCCGCAGAACCGTACATCACGCGTGATTCGATACCGTGTAGTTTTAAAGCTTCTACGGTCGCAGCAGCAACCATGAGAGGAAAATCGGAGCGATCAAACGCAATCCGGTCTATGACCTTCGTCACGATTCGACTCACGTTCGCAATCACGGGGAGCGGTGTACTCGTCGCGCCTTCATTTTCCATTCAGCGATAATCCCATTCGAACGATGAGTACCCATGCGACAAGAAACGAAACTCCACCGAGTGGAGTAACGGCACCGAGAATTTTAATTCCTGAAAGCGCAAGAGCGTAGAGGCTTCCAGAAAAGAGAAGAATTCCGACGGAGAAAAGTCCACCCACCCAGTTTGTGAGACTTGAATCCGAGAGTCCTGGAACGACTGCCAAGGCAATTCCGAACGCCAGAAGGGCCAGTGCATGAATCATGTGGTAAAAAACAGCGGTCTGCCAGATTCCCTTTTCGTAATCCCCGAATCGATCAGCGAGCGCGTGCGCACCAAAGGCTCCGAGCGCGACTCCAAGAAATGCAAACCCACCTGCAATCGCAATCCAGTTTCCAGCTTTCATATACCCCTCGAGAGTAGCGCGAGGCCGCGACTAATCATTTCTTCTCGATCAAGAGACAATCTTTTAATTTCAGCTAACCGATCATGGAGCTCTTTTTCAAAGGGAAGAGTCAGCTTCCGCATTTCACTGATCTCTAAAAGTTCTAAAATCAGTAACCAGTCTTCAGGGTATTTACTTTCTAACGCCGACCCGATTTGAGATAAGTCCTCGATCGATCCCTGGCCCGACTCCCGAAGGGAACGAACCTCAGCGTAGAGTTTATTTAAATCCCGGTTTTCAGGGGTGAGATTACACTTCGGTAACATCGGCGACTGTTTAAAGCCGCCCGTCTTAGCAAGAAAATTTTTCCGGTCCGCAGCACCGCCAAAAACCGAAGTGACATTCTCTCCACAAGCAAGGTCACACGGACCCCACGCGGGTTGATAGAGTAGCTCACCATCGGGTGTTTTAATCGTACAGTCCGTGAAGCGAATGAGAATTCGTTTTCCGTCCCGCGCGACTTCGAATTCTTTTTTCCCGACGACTTCGATGTTTGATTCGAAGATGAGGCGGGTTTTTCCGGACATTTCGGTTTCTGAAATCACCTTACCAATGACAGTAGAGAAGCCTTCGCGGTGGTAATCGGGACCCTGATTTTCGAGTTCGACATCGTTAAAAGAGAGCTGAGTAGGGCCTGAAGTTTTTAAGAAAGCGATTCTTCCCTCAATTTCACGGAAGGATTCGATAATACCAGAGATTTGGATTCCAGAGTCGAGAAGCGCAGTGCAAACCGTTTTTGCTTGGATCCCTTTTTCTAGCGCAGATTTTCCGCCGGTCTTAAAAGCCATAGTGCCAGCGAATTCATGAAGGACATCCGTTAAATGTTTAAAATCGGAAGTGACGAAAAGCTGAGGCTGGGGTTTCGTGATGTCGTAAGACTGGTCGATACATTTTAGAGAGAGTGGGATCTTCTTCACTTCTGCGTTTAAGCAGTGATAACTTTCGCCGAGGCTTGAAAGGAGTCCCGCTCCATAGATTTTCGGATTATCGAGAGCGCCGACTAAACCGTATTCCACCGTCCACCAGTTCATCCGAGCCATGTAGGTCGCTTCACTGAGGTACGTTACTGAAGCAGTCGCGTGATCGAGTCCCTTCTGAGCGAGTTCGATATCACTCGCCGTCGATGCAGGATCTTCCTTCACGATTGAAAGCGTTCGAACCGCTTCGTAAACATCCATGTCCTGGTAAGAGAAAATTGCCTTACGAGAAATATCTCCGTAAGCACGAAGATAAGCTGCGTATTCGGGATCGACGATGATGGGCGCGTGTCCTGCCGCCTCGTGAACGATATCGGGAGCTGGGGTGTAAGCCAGGTGTTCGAGAGTGCGCATCTCGCACGCGATAGGAAGAATACCTAGAGATTGGAACTCCATAAAAACTGACGGCGGAATAAATCCACTCACTGCGACCGCGCGCCAGCCGAAACGTTTTAGTTTTTCATCCATCTCGGAGATGAGGGGAATTCGTTCAGCCGAAATTCCTGTTTCTTCTAAGCCGGACAGATATTTCGGATGTGCGTTCTTTTTAAAAAAGTCGCGTGAGACGCGGAGGATAAATCGCCAGCTTGCGTGGTCGATCGGCGTGTAAAGGGATGCGTCTTGCTTCGCAATAAAAGGCTTCAGATAATCCGGTATAAATTCTGATGCGGGCATAGAGGATCTTTAACCCAGGTGTGATACGAGAGGCTATATGGAAGAAAAGCAAACGCGGGGTAGTGAGAAGGAATGGACGGGTCCAGCGTGGAAACACCCGTTTATGGTCTATATAATAGGGACGATCGCGCTTTTCGCGTTTCTCATTCTTATGGGTTATCTCGCCATTGAAAATGAATGGATTCCTAAGCGGTGATGCGGCGCATATTAACCCTTCTTTTTTTGGTTTCTTTACCGGTCTCCGCGGGTCGGCCCGTTTACACCGAGATCTCTCGGAATGAACTCATCTCGAAGAGCGATTTCGTTTTTGAAGGATGGCCAAGCCAGGAAAAGGCGGTTGGGGCTTGTCAGGATGCGACCGGAAAATGGTGGGTTCATAAAGTCCTTCGTGGAGATCAGTCACTCGTAGGTAAAGTGATTTCTATTTCTACCCAGGGATATAAACTTTATTCCGATGCTCGTGCTAAAGGTACGAAGCCACCGAGCCACCAAGCTTTTCGATATGGGAGTGGAAAGATCGATCGTGAGCAGTCGAGTTCATTTCTTTTTACGAATCGTCATAAAGACGGATGCTTCGAATTAGTCGCGGATGGAGCTCAGGAGCACCGATTTAAGGACGCTGAAATCTACGCGCTTTTTGCGAGTCCGAAAGACTGCGAAAAAAATCTACGAGGATATGAACGACTAGCGGGTGAGATGCCGGTAACGTGTGAGAAGGATTCGGAGTGTAAAATTTA
>JBGSHQ010000304.1:0-2676 GCA_041752095.1 Bdellovibrionia bacterium | reverse complement strand
AGAGGAAGCGATGAGCAGATCGATCTTCAAGTTTTGCTGAAAGATAAGGATGATCGAAAGCGAAAATCCCACGATATTATCGAGGCGATCCGCCCCTGGGTGATCGACTTCGGAAAGAAACACGGGGCGATCACGAAAGTCTTAGAAATCCCCCCAGGTCCTCCTGTTCTTTCTACAGTCCTAGCCGAAATCTACGGTCCCGACGAAGCTACCCGAAAAAAAGTCGCGGGTGAAGTTTACGCCGTATTCCAGTCTGTACCGAGCGTCGTAGATCTCGATACGACTTTAAGGCTGGGTCGCCCTCGGAAACTTTATGGATTCGACTATTCGACAGGTGGGGTACTCGGAGTGAATGCCTCGAGTGTCGCGATGGCGGGTGCCTTAAGTTTCAGTGAATCGAAGATTACCTCCCTCCAGGACGTCACATCTCCCGAGGAAGTCGGCGTCGTGCTTTCGCTCTCAAGCGCTGCGCGTGGTTCGGAGTTGCCATTCAATGGCCAATCTCTTCCTTCTTTCGAGTCGGGTACGGCATCGCTCACTCGCACATTAAAGGCCCCGACCTTGCTCGAAAACGAAACTTTATATCGTAAAAACCTAAAACCGGTTTCGTATGTGATGAGCGAACTCTATGGAGCCGAGGAAGCTCCGGTTTACGGCTTAGGTAAAATCCAGCCAAAGATCCCTTATCACCAGCAGACGGCTGATGTTCCCTGGGATACGGAAAGCCCGACCATTAAATGGGATGGCGAATGGTTTATCACCTACGAGGTTTTTCGGGATCTTGGTGGCGCGTTCGGAATTGTCATGATTCTGATCTATATTCTCGTCCTCGGATGGTTTCGGAGTTTCTCACTCCCACTCATCATCATGGCGCCGATTCCGATCAGTCTAATCGGAATCATCCCCGGGCATGCATTGGCGGGATTCTACTTCGGTGCTCCGTCGATGATCGGGTTTATTGCGGGTGCGGGGATCATCGTTCGGAATTCGATTATCCTTGTCGACTTTATCGAACACCAGCTCGTCCAAGGGATCCCACTCGGGGAGGCGATAGTGAGTGCAGGGGTGATTCGCTTTCGCCCAATGCTCCTCACCGCGGCGGCGGTCGTCGTCGGAAGTTCGGTGATGCTGATGGATCCGATTTTTCAGGGCTTGGCCGTGAGTTTAATCTTCGGTGAAGTGGCTGCAACACTCATTTCCAGGTTCGCCGTTCCGATGCTCTACTATTGGTTCGTCGGAAAGTCTCGTGTTCGCGAATTACAACTTGAAGCAAAAGGAGAAAGTCTATGACAATTGATAATATGATTCGGGCGTTTGCAGGTTCATTTGTTCTACTGAGTCTTGCACTTGCCCATTATGTGTCCCCGAACTGGCTTTGGTTTACTGCATTTGTGGGGGTAAATTTACTTCAGTCCTCATTTACAGGTTTCTGTCCTCTCGAAATGGTCCTTAAACGTATTAAAACAAAATAATGAAGGAGAATTTATGAAAAAGAATATTCACAATGTAGAGCGTATCGTTCGTGTGGTTGTCGGCCTAGGTCTTACGAGCATGGCTTTCATCGGTCCCGCGAACCCTTGGTTTTTCCTCGGTCTCATTCCCGTTGCGACAGGGCTTCTCGGTTGGTGCCCGCCTTACGCAATGCTCGGAATCAGTACTTGTCCACGGCTAAAGCAGTGAATCCCTGGGATACTCGCTACAATAGCGAGGAATATTATTACGGGACCGAGCCGAATGACTTTCTACGTGAGTGCGTCGGCTCGATTCCTGCGGGGGGAACTGTGCTCTGCTTGGCGGAAGGCGAGGGTAGAAATGCCGTCTATCTCGCAACGAAGGGTTTTCGCGTGAGCGCGATTGATGGGTCTTCTGTCGGACTCGATAAACTAAAGCGCCTCGCAAAAAAACGAGGTGTGAGCGTTGAAACTCAGGTAGTCGACCTAAAGGATTTCGAGATCAATCCAAATTCTTGGGATGCGATAATTTCAATCTGGTGTCATATCCCGGCCGAATTGCGAAAGTCGATTCACCGCGCTTCGGTTATGGGACTGAAATCCCGTGGCGTCTTTATCCACGAATCCTATCACCCCCGCCAACTTCAGTATAAAACCGGAGGTCCTCCGACGGCTGATCTGATGCTGACCTCTGCGGAATTATCGACCGAACTGAGTGGACTGCATTTCGAACATTTGAAAGAGATCGACCGAGAAGTTCATGAAGGCAAAGGGCATAACGGAATGAGCGCGGTCGTTCAGGCAATCGCTAGGAAAAAGGAGTAGGTTTATGGTTCCAGAGTTGCTTAAGTCCTACGGAGTTCCTTTGCTCCTAGTTGGATTTTTTGTGTGGCGGTTTATCCGTTTTCGCCGAGTTAAGGCTGTAATCCCGGCGCTCGTCGATCAGGGTGGCGTTGTCATTGATGTGCGATCTCGAAACGAATTCGCGGGGGGTTCAAGTCCCGGGAGTATTAATATCCCCCTCGACGAACTTGCGGGTTCCATCGGTCAGTTTTCCGTCGATCAGCCGATCGTCCTTTGTTGCGCTTCAGGCGCTCGAAGCGGAATGGCGCTATCTATTTTTAGACGCCTTGGATACAAGAATGTGTTGAACGCTGGTCCTTGGAAAAACACGGTTATGTTAACGTAAACTGTAATTGGAGAATGAATATGATTATTAGCAGAT
>JBGSHQ010000303.1:0-12267 GCA_041752095.1 Bdellovibrionia bacterium | reverse complement strand
TGGACTCTGCTGGAGCTACTGAAGGAACCTATAAGTTCGGAGCGAATGACCTCGATGAAGGCGGAAAGCGAATCGTAGCGCTTTTTAATACCCTTGTTGCCGCTCGCGAAAAGTCGGAACTCTTAAAAGCGAAGTCCCCTGTCCGCGATGAAAAAGGAAACCCACTCCCCTTCGACGGCATCCTTGCTGTCACCGCAGATAAGCGGATTCAGTACGATACGCTTCGGAAGATCATGTACACCGCTGGTGCGGCTGGATTTAAGGTCTTTCGGTTTATTGCGATGAAGAAAGAGACTTAAGTCTACTTCTGGGGAATCGTAACAACTACTGACTCTGTCCCAGCCGGATCCACGAGGAGCGGAAAACTCACGCTCGCAATTTCACAAACCGCGTTCGCAGTATCTCGGCAGAAGTAAATCGTACCTTGGAAGAGGTACTTTTCATCCTGCTTCAGTGTATCCACCCTGAGCGATAAGCTCTTTTGGAGCTGATCTCTCGACCATTCCTGCTTTAATTTTTCTTTTGGGGATTCACCCTCGAAAAGCCTGAGATAAGACGGCCCTTCCGCGTTTAATTTAAATCCTTCAGGCAAAACCACTTTAATCTCGGGACTCTTCTGATTTACTTTTACGACCTCGGTCACGACCGTATTCGGAAGTTTTAAAACAATTTTCTTTTCAGAAGCCTTCGATCCACCCGGAACCTTTTCAATGGGGGCTACCTTTTCTCCATCGATTTTCATGCGCTGAATCTTACCCGTCGCTCGGTTCCAAAGCATGAGCCGATGGTTATTCGTGTCGGCGATGATGAAACATATTTCAGTGAGCTTCGTAATTCCCGAGGGTTCGTTCAGGCGAACATTTTTCGCATCTTCCACCCCTTCGTCTGCCCCGTTTCCAGACTTCCCATCCCCGACTTCGGTCGTGAGCATCTGCTTCGAGGGTTCATAGCGCCTAATCGAGTGGTTAAAGGTATCGGCGATGAAAACTCCCGTCACATCGGCATAAAGACCGAGTGGGTGCTGGAGCATCGCTTTTTTTCGTTCACCATCTTTAAAACCAAAGTCGAATAATCCAGATCCCACGAGGGTCTTCACGTAGGATTCGAAATAAAACCGAAGAGAACTCGATTCAGAGTCGATAAAATATAAACTCCCTAAGAGGGAGCTCAGGGCACTCGGCTGCGCCAGTGTATTTTCCTTAGGAAGTCCATCCTGGATGGACTCGGCTCCGGTGCCAGCAATCACATCGAGTTTATTTGATTCCAGATCAAGTGACCAGAGCTGGTGCGTTCCTGCCATCGCAATCACTAAATGATCCGTGTCAGGGTGAAAAGCAAGATCCCACGGGGATGCAAGCGAAGTCGATTTCGCCGGAAAATTCTCCCCAATTTTAACAGACCCCTTCTTTCCGTTTCCAGCTAGGGTCGATACCGTTTTTGCCCGAAGATCCACACGTCGTATCGTGTGATTTTCGGTGTCGGCGATATAGAGGTAGTTTTTAGTCGCGACAATTCCCTGGGGCCTTCGGAACCGAGCCGAACCATAACTCCCGTCACTCTTACCCGGATCACCTGATTTCCCGATTCTAAATAAAGGTTTTAATTTTTCAGGAGTTTTTAGATCCCACTGATAGGCGGCGATCTGATGATGGCTCGAGTCCGAAACGTAGAGAACCTTGGAAGATTCTTCGAAGAAAAGTTTCGAAGGGTAAAAAAATTCTCCTTTCGCTACTTTATCTCGCTCTAACGCCATGGGGATAGGAGAGGCCGAACGCTTTTTAAACGTCTTTTTTAGATTCTTGATCTCATTACGAAGTTCATCGGTGTGTCCTTCACCCGTAAAGATTTTCGCAACTTCGCCATTCGGCTGTAACAGAATTAAAGTCGGCCAGGAACGAACATCAAAAGTTCTCCAAATTCTAAAATCCTTATCGTTCACTACCGGGTGCTCTACGCCGTAACGAAGAATCGCCTGTCGAATCGATGAAAGATCTTTTTCATTATCAAACTTAGCGGAATGAACACCAATGACCAGAAGATCGTTTTTGAATTCTTTTTCGAGCTTTGCAATTTCAGGAAGGGTTTGTATGCAGTTAATGCAGCAGTAAGTCCAAAAATCGAGAAGAACAATTTTATCCCTAAAATCTTCTGGCTTTAAGGGGCGGGAAACATTCAACCACTGCGTTCCAGGCGTTGCGACCGTAAAATGTGAAAGTGCAGGGATATATTTAGGAGGCTGCATTTCATCGGCTTTAGAAATGGCCGGAATTTTCACGAATGTAAAAAACAAGAGAAAAAAAAGAAGCAGGTGTCTCATAGGCTTATTCTACCTTGATTTCTCTATGAATCGAGTGCCTAAATAGGAGTAGAATGAGACGATTTTTATCCTGGTTGTTTGTCGCTTCAGTCATCGCCAGTGGAGCTGCTCGCTTCCTGCCTCTCTTTCCTCCATTCAGGGGACTCTGGATTGCTGGGCTCATCGCAGGCGAGCTTGGACTCCTGTTTGTCGTCCCACTTCTTATCCTGGGAGCGACAGCGGCTCTTGGAAAATCGAAAGACCATGCCCTAGGGATAGCGTCAGGAATTGCACTCTTTCTTGTATGTCTTCCCCTGTTTGAGCTCGCCGCACAGGAGCGAAACTGGATCTGGGATCTCCACTATTCGCACTTGAAAAACCCTGCTCCTGAAATCGGTTTTCCTAACCCTTACGGAATCGAATTGGCTTCACCGCTTTTTAAATTTCAGGACCTTTTTCAGATTCCTGAAAAAATGCAACCCAAGTTTGAAACCTTTAATACACGGGACGGTTCAAACTTAGAAATTTTAATTTACACACCTAAAGGTGAATCGGCTCTGATTACGCCAAAAAAACCGTGGATACTTTCGATTCACGGGGGTGGATGGGATAGTGGGAAACCAGCGGATCTTGATCTTATTTACGGACCTTTATTAAAATCAGGCACCATCGTCATTGCACCGGATTACCGATTTGCTCCGACCTACCCCTGGCCAAAACAACAAGACGACGTGGAATCCGCATACGAGTGGGTAGTGAAAAATGCGGATCGCCTATCGATCGATCCTGAAAAATTTTGGATTATGGGAAGATCAGCAGGTGGCCAAATCGCTCTAAAATTGGCGTACAATTATAAATTTTCGACGGAGGCATCACCTGCCCTTAAGCCACGTGGTGTGATTAACCTTTATGCGCCGACGGATCTGGATTTCGCTTATCGGTGGTCACCCATTCGTGATGTCTTGAACTCACGTAACCTCCTACAAGCCTTGATTGGAACAACACCTGATTTAAATCCATCCGGATATGCAGTGGCTTCACCCCTAAACGATGTGAAATTAGATTCTCCACCGACACTCTCCATTTACGGAAAATCTGACCCCCTCGTCTGGTATCGACACGGACAGCGCCTTCATTCACGATTAATTTCAGAAGGCGTACGATCGACTCTCATCGAGCTCCCGTGGGGAACCCATGGATTCGATTTTTTACCGAATACTCCGGGTGGTCAGATCACTACGAATTCGATTCTTCGCTTCATGAAAGAAACGAATTAACCGCCGCCGTTACCCGTACGTTCAAACTTAAATGGATATCCGACCTGGACCACTCCACCCTGAGGAACCGGGAAGTCGATGCGCTTTAAAACACCAATCACACAGCGCTCAACATTCGCATTCTTCATCGTAGAGTTTGCGATCCCCGCCTCGGTGACTCTTCCTGCAGAACCGATCATAAACGTGGTCTTAATCGACCCACGGAGATTCGGAAATCCAGCGTTTACTTCCTTCTCATAGCAGTACCGAAATGCATCCTTATGCGCTTCGATCGCAGCCGCAATCGCTGAAAGATCCATAGATCCAGAAACCACTCCTTCGCCGTCTCCGCCCATACGAAGAGCGACTCGCGAGCTTCCACCGATAACGCCTGATCCTTTACCTGCAGCACCAAGCCCCGTTCCAACTCGTCCACCGCCTCGACCTTTATCAGCAAGACCGCCGAGACCTTCAGCGTCTCCGCCTCCGCCTTTACCCTCGCCCGATAGCGCCTGGCCCCCTTTACCGAGAGTCGAAAAGTTTCCAAATCCTTGGAGTTCACTTCCTCCAGAACCAAATTTAGTTTCCGTATTTCCAAGAATGTTTTTTACAGAATTGGCAGCGCCCTTTAGTAAGTCAACGTTACCTTGATCTTGAACTTGGGAATTACCACCCCCACGATCTTTTCCACCTTGGGGCGAAGGTCGCTTCGCAGCTTGCTGCTTATCCTTACTCGCTTTTGCGTTCTTAGAACCCCGCTCTCCAGCAGCGCCTTTTGCTTTCGCGCCAGCGCCTTCTTGAGCTTCATTTTGGGCTTGGGCAGTTTTGCCGCCTTTTACGTTTTTATCAGCGACATTTTTATTCACTTCGATTGTTTTTGGTATTTCTTTAGGTTTAGTTTTATTCGGCTGAACTTCAACTTTAACTATCTTTTTTTCTTCTTCTTTTTTAGGTACTGGATCTTTTACAGGAGCCGTTGCCTCTTTTTTAGGCGCTGGAGGAATCGGCTTCACCTGCTGAACTACAGGCTGATAAATGATCGTCGCTAATCGCTCTGGAAGCTGTTCCACTTCAATCGTTTTATTCAATTCAATTTTCGACGCAGCGAAAATAAAACTGAGAGTCAGAGCTAAAGAAACAAACATCACTTTCGCCATGAAGGGATCACGCTCCATCAGTCTGCGGGCTTTTAGCTTAGGCGGCGCGGCCGTGTAAGAAAAATAAAAATCAATATCGCCAATCTTTAACTTCGCGAATTCATTTTTTCCTAAGTTTAAGGTGTTCGAACCTGTTACTTGTTTAAATTGTTCGAGTGAGAGGAGTTGGCCCTGTCTCTGAATCACGCCCTTCATCGTAGGATCGAGGCTAAGTGAATACCCTTCACCTGAGCGAGAGGCAATCGGGAAAAGCGGAGAAGAGAGCGTCGAAGGAATGGCAAAATCTGCTTTTTGATCAGTGCCTAGAGTCACCTGGGTCTCATCAACAAAGTGCTGAACATCGAGAATAGTTGAAGACCAGGACATCACTGTTTCTAAAGCTTGTTTAGATGTCGGACGATAATCAAAAATTTCGTAAACATCTCGCTCGTCTTGTAAAAGGAGAGGGCGAAGGTCTTCCTGAGATTCATCCGCGATTTTTTTACTGTAGGAAGTGGCTTTCGTCTTTTCTCCTCCAGCAGAAATCACGCTTGGATCTTCAACCGCAAATTTAAAACGATAGCGACCGATCGTGAGTTCATCGCCTGTTTTTAGTGAAGCGGTAACATGCTTTGTTCCATTGATAAAAATTCCGGTGTCCGAAGCGAGATCGAAGATCGTTGCGCGAGGACTTCCATTCACGTCGCTGGAAATCTCAATCACTGCATGAATCGGTGCTACCCCATCTCCTGGAAGGTGGACATCCGCAGAAACAACCGCACCGACAACAATACGGTCCTTTTGGAGGCGATAAATTCGGCCCGCAGAAGGGGCAACTTGACTGAGTAAAACGAGATGCCGTGGAAGCGTAACCGAAGCTGATTCGGTAGATGATGGATTCGTATTGGGTGTTTTAGTATCGCTCATTTTATATCCTTCTCACTTCGCCATCACGACATCGCGAAGCATCTCGCGGTGAAAGTTCTTCCGGCGTTTCACTAAAGAGTCGAACTTTTCATCGGTCTTTCTTTGAAAGTAAAACTCGCCTGGGTTTCGAAGTTCTCCAGTGATGGCAAGACCCTCAAAATCAACCTCTGACTTACTTTGGTATACGATTTTTGGTTTTTTCTTCTGGTTCTTACTTTCTGCGGCTTCCGCATGCATGGCATAAAAAAGCCCTGCCCCAAATGAAATCACGCCGATTGTTCCTAAAATCATTGCTCTAAATGACCAACTCATACCATTCTCCAAACCCATTTCAGAAATGAGGCTCACTTTCTCGATTTCCTTTCCTTACAGAATTCGTTTAAGTGAACCACTGCTGCTCGTTCAAACCCTGATGTTTCGTCTAAAATTTTATCCGTGAGTTTCACACACTTTCCGGGATCAGTAAGCGAGAGTCGAGCTGCCTGATGGTAAAGGATAGTGGGCCGACTTGAACTCGCACCCGCTTTAGTCGCACGATTAAAAGACTTTTCGGCCATATCGGAGGCGGCCTGACCTTGCTCGGATATCGCTATTCCATCGATAACATCGGGCTGAGCAGCAACAGCCGCGACCTGATTCCAATAGGGTTTTGCTTTAGAAAAAATTCGGTAATAGTTTAAAATCGATCCTCGGTTAAATTTTGCGGCAAGAAAAAGTTCATCCCGCTCGATTGCTTGCTTAAAATATTGATTCGCTTCTGCAACACGAATCCAATCTTCCTGACCAGAACCGGATGCTATCAACACTCCCCGATTATTGAGCGCTGCTGCCGCCTTTGGATTTAAGTCAAGTGCACGTTCGTAAGCGATTTTCGCAAGTAACGGTTTTCCATCTCCCCAGAGAAGATTCCCGTAATCGATCCAAACCAGTGCATCCTTAGTATTTTCCGTTAAACTTCGACGAACCCGTTCGAATGCGTTTGCGCGTCCTTCTTTGCCACCATCGGCGGGTTGTCCACTGAGACGAAACTTATCTCGAAACCCTTGGGCACGGGAGGGTACTGGAGCACCATAATCAACAAGTCGATCCGCTATCTCAGGAAGAACCGGCGAAAGGAGTTCACGCTCTACCGCTTTTTGGTAAGCATTTTTCCAGGTTTCGACTGCTTTAGCGCGCAAAGGATCACTCACTGATTTTAAGCCACGTCTGAAACCTGCGATCGCTTCAGGTGAAGCCGTTTTCGGGGGTTCGATTTGGTCGACCTCATCAGCAAAATTCACCACCCAACTTCCGAGGCGATCTAGGGCTGCCACTGCCCATGGGCCTGCGACTTCAACCACCGTTAAGTACGACTGATTCAATTTCTCTAAAAACTTTAATCGCTCTGCAAGACCTTGCTTCAGTTTATCATCTGGGAGCGAAAGCTTCTTAAACTGGGAATCTCGTTCGGTTTGAACAGCAATATGAAACCGAGCATAACCAATCCAAGGGGAAGTATCCGTCGCTGCTTTCCCCTTTTTTCCAGTCCCCCGAGCCGCCACTGATTTAAAATAGGTGTTCGCCTGTGAATGATTCTCTAACTTCGTATAAAGATCGGCGAGTCGGGCTCCACATTCTGCTGAAGTCGAATTATTTTCATCGAAACAAAGCTTCAGATACTTTACTGCCTGGGGATCACTCTTCGAATATTCGTACCACTGAGAAAGTGAAAGGGCTACGAGGCCACGATTCGGAGCGGTCTTAAAATTTTCTAAGTAATAGGTAAAATCAGCAGCTGCTTCCGTTAAGTTTCCAGCTCCTTCATAAAGTCTTCCCGCAATCTCAAGGGAAGCGGGTTCACCCCGATGACCGAGAACACGAAAGAGTGAAGCGGCCTTTTCAAAGTTTCCAGTAATCAGAGCATTTGTTGCCACCGTTCGAAGCGTATCGATCGCTAGTTTTGAGTCCTTATATTTTCCGATCCATTTACTCAGCGTTCGTATCGCAGAATCATAATCAGCAAGGCGAAGCGAGTTCCCCACAGCATTATCAAATGCTTTCTCAGAAAGTTCGCGCTTAGGCTCTTTCATAGCAAACTCTTCGTAACCCCGAGCTGCCGCACCAAAATCTTTAGAGCGTTCTTGTCCTGCGATCACTCCGATCTTAATTCGGGTCTCCTCACCATCAAAAAAAGCGGCAAGCGCACCCTTCTGAAGTTTTGTATCCGCAGACATCAGATCGCTATTTTCACGAAATTCTTTAATGACAGCGAGAAGCTCTTCGGCTTGTTTAGAGCTCTGAACTTCTTCTGGCTTTTTTGGAAGTCGGTCAGAGTACATCTGAGTTCGAAGTCGTGCGGCTGTAAGCGCCTGAGTGCTTCCAGGAGCAACTTTAACAAGTTTTAGAATGCGTTCTTCGGTTTCTTCGAACTTTTTAGGCTGGGCCGCAATCGCGATAATCACGTTTAACTGAGCCTGAAGTCCTTCGACTTTCGTTCCAAAATTTTCAGCAACATAATCAGATGCTTCGATAAAATCTTTTTCGTAAGAAGCGGTTTCTTCAGGCGTACCCGATTTTTTTGTTTTTTCAATCGTCTCACCCAGTGAGGACATCCAAAAAGCCGCTGCTTGCTTTGAGTAGCGATCGTCTTTACTTCGAATCACTTTTTTATAGAGAAATGCAGCGTCCTGGGGTTTTCCAAGATCACGCTTCACTTCAGCTAAATACATCTGAATTTCTGGCGTTTCGTTTTTATCGTCTTCTTTAGCGAGAAACTGGTTGAGATAGATCGTGTAAAAATTCTCTGCAACAGCGAGCGAATTTTTGTTTTGGGTTTTTCGGTAACCGTCATGGGAGTCGACGGCCGTCTTTCTTACAGAAATCTTTAAATTTTGAGAGGCGACACCCGTATCATCATTTCCAGCCTTTGGAATATCGACACCCTGTAATCGCTTCAGCGCCGAAGCATACTGACTTCTTCGAATGTCGAGATCGAAGAGCTTAACTCGAACTCGAAACGAAGCCTCATCAGTCGGATTCGTTTTTAAAAGAGATTCATAAACCGTGATCGCCTTTTTCATTTCGGCGTTTCGTTCATACTGAGCACCGAGGCGTTCTAAAGTTTTAGGATAGAAGTCTTTATCGCCACCGATTTGCTTAAAGTAAGCGAGTGCTTCTTCGACTCGTCCTCCTTCGGTCATGAAGACTGCCATATCGCGAAGGGCTTCATCCTTCAGATTCAGAAACCGTTCGTCCTTACCCGCTTCAGAAATAGACTGCTTCATTACCGTGACCGCTCGGTCATACTGCTTCATTCGGTAGTGACACCACGCCTTTTTCTGAAGAAGTCGTGGCAGTGCATTTCCTTGATATTTCGGGAGCGCAAGCTCGTACCACTTTAGCGCGTCTTTATAATCGCCTTTTAAAAATAAGGATTCGGCTACCGCCCGGTAGGCTTCTCCCACGTATGGCGAGTCGGGAAATTTCTGAGCAAGCTCACGAAAATAGCGAATGGCATTTTTTTCATCTTCGAGCTCATCGTGATAAACACCGAGAAAATAGTAAACTTGGTCGAGCTTAGGATGCCTTATCCCAGTTCGAATCACCTCTTCACAGGCCTGAATCCCTAATCTCAGATACGGTTTCGAATTAGAACGATCGATAAATTTTTCGGCCTGACCTTCGTTTAACCGCTTTTCATGAACTCGACCTTCATTTAAGAATTCAAAACGATAAGCTTCGAGGTAGGTTTCAGCAAGACGCACAAAAAGATCGGCGCGTCGATTAGCGGGAAGTCTTCGACCGAGCGTTTTTCTGAGTTCATCAATTTCCTGGGAGCGAAGTTCTCGAATCTTATTTTCATCAGCGTTTCGAACCGACGCCATCTCTGCGGAAGGATAAGGATCAGCAAAAGCACGTGTGACGGCACCACTTACCAGAATTTGGGTAAGCGCCAGCGTCAGAAGCACTAATCTCATTCTATTTTCCGCATTCCGATTCAAGTCCAAAGACATAGTCTCCTAATTCGTCGTTCCAAAACTCTCCGTTAAAGTCCCAAAAAAGCTGGTTATCTTTTCGGGTGGGTCGAACCACACCGCGCGTTCGCTCATCGAGTTCTGACTTCGTATTCATCGTCTTACGAATGAGTTTGTCTTTTGCTCGACCGAGCATTTCGAGACGAATAAAAGAAATTTTCTCAAAATCAGCAACCAAGACAGCGTGGTGATCGATGAGAGAGTTTTTCACATAAGCTCCACCCAGCTGGTGGATCGTCTTACGGCGCCATTTTAAAACTTCGGTTAAAAATGCGGATAACCCCGAATTCACTTTTGCTCCGGTCATCCGAGCAAATCCGTTAATAATACCGCGCTCTTTTTCGAGCGAAGAATCCTGGGCCATTAAGTCCGTAAAGTAAGGGCCACGCACAAATCGGTTCGTAAGCCGTCCTAGTGGATCTTTCGTGTCCCGTGGTTCTTTTACGGTACGAGCACCGAGCTGGTAAAAGGAGTCGAGGTTTCCTGCATTCACTTCAACAAAACGTTTCACTTCACGTCCGATGTCCGTGTAACGACTGTTGAAATCGTCAATCGCTTTTTGAGTGTCGTCATAAAGACAAAGCGATAAATAAGTATGTGCTCGAAGAACTTCGACTTCGCTATTAAACACAAAATTTAAAGCAGGCGCCTTATAGGTCACAAGCTTTCCAAGGGTTCGATTAAACTCTCGTTTTGCAAAAGCATTCCAGGCCTGTTCAAACAGAATCTCTGGCCAAACTCGGCTCGCCTTAGGAATTTTATCGTAAGCTTTTTCGACCTCTTCGAACTTTTCACCCTGATACCAGGCCCTTGCTTCGTCAGCCGAACAGCGTGATTCCAGATCCTTCGCCTCGTTCGACTGCGAACGGTATCGAGGACTTCCCATATCCAATTCCGTTACGACGAGTGGTGAATACTTTTGGCAGTCCCGAAAGTCATCGACCGCCTCTTCGACCCTGCCCTGAATTGTTAAAGCTGTACCCCGGAGTTCGAGTGAAAATGGATAAAGCCGACTCTCGGATTTTACCTGATTGAGGTATTCAAGCGCTCGGTTCATGTCATCTTTTAGAATGGCGGCTTTACCGAGCGAAAAAAGATAAGCACTCCGATTTACCGCATCATAATCTTCATACTTCGTATTTCGGATCAGGTGATCACGCAGGAGATCTGGCCCGACACGCGAAAGAAGTGCTTCAGTTTGAGTGAGCACCCTTCGAATGGCTGTACGATCACCCGACTGGAGAGTCTTGATGAAAAAGTAAGTCGCAGAATTCCAGAGACCCGCTTTAGAAAGCGAAAGCATTACGGTCGCGTTTGCATCCGCTTTATCACCCGTAGTTTCTTGCGATGCTGCGTAAGCATAGCGAGCAGCGCTGAAGTACTGACCTTGCCCGTAGAGCTGCTTAGCTTCTTGGAGAGCTGTGCCTGCAAAACTCGGCGTAGCGCCCAGGAGTCCGAAAAAAACTCCGGGTAAAGCCCTCGACCACGCTGGACGATTCCGTCCGACGCTCGTCATAGCATCATCCCCAGACCGAGTTGGAACGTCATACTGTTAAAGAAAATATCACTCCCCGTAACCGCACGTTGTGGAGCTTGGAAGAAAGCATTTCTGAAGTCGATGCGTACCTTAAACTTATCACTCACGTGAAAAAGATGTCCGGTGCCGATATAATAAGCGGTTAGACTTTTTGTTGTCTGTGCAAAGCCTGCATTCTGATTTCCAGGAATGAGATCCGCATTCATACTCCCGACACCCCCGGTAAAGTACCAGTCGAAGTGAAGGATCGTATTAAATACATTTATTTTTGCGTACCAAGGAACCCAGTGAAGAAGAACACCCACCTGATTTTTAATCTCGATAATTCCGGGAGAAACAGAAGTTGTTTCCAAAGCTTCCGCAGTAGAGTTTTTTGAATTCGAAAAGATCGAATAGAAAACCTCTACTCCCCAGGCTTCCGAGAAATAATAGGCGAGACGCGGATCAATCGCAGTACTTTTTCGGTACGCGTTCGTATCTGCTATTCCTAGGTTCAGACTGAGGAGCGCTCGATTTGCTTTTCGAAATTTCCGATTTTGAAGAACCGAAACTTTCTTATCTGGATCGAGCCAGCTGAAATTATATTCGTTATCTGGATCCTCAGCCGCTTCACTCCATGAAGCAGCAACGACGCTTAACCACAACGCCGCCATCAGGACCAACAGGATCTTTATTACCCAATTTCCATGGCGTTTCATGATGTTATTAGTCTAACCGTCATCACGAACTGCTTCCAATTTTTTTTGACTAATCGTTACGAAAAATGAAAAGAATTCGTCAGTCTATTGGCGGTTTCGAACTAAATTTTTAGCGAATCGAAATACCGCGTTCCTTCTTCACATCGAATCCGGTGATCACACACCTCGCAAAGCGAGCCGGGGCGCGGCTCTCCGGATTTTCCGCGTAATACTTTCGATGCTTGATCACGAAACTCATCCAGTCGATCAGGAAGAATCGGCACTTCGATCTCTTGAATCTGACCGCCTGCAAAAGGGGACGGTGTTCAAAAGAATCAGAATCGAAGCTGACTCAAGCGCTGGCCCTTTATCGAATTCAGGATGAGGTTCTTCTAAAATGATCCGAATTGGAATTTTAGGCCGAG
>JBGSHQ010000302.1:0-3792 GCA_041752095.1 Bdellovibrionia bacterium | reverse complement strand
GCCTCCTTCGCAAGCCCGAGAACTGCGTCTTTTTCAGAGAACAGAGGGGAAGACCCTTTTTTATCTTTATAGACCGAACCCAGGTCCTGACCTCCGTGCCCCGGATCAAGGACTACAGTGAAATCCGAAACTTTCGGGGGGGCAGCAAGTCCATTTGGACTGATCGCGAGTGAATACAAAAAGAGTGAGAGGAGCTTGCCCATCGGAACTAGGATATGTGAAAAGAAGAGCCATGGGGAGAGCGAAGAAAAAAAATGAACCCTTTCAGATCGCAAGCCTTCGCTTGCTGGTTAAATGGTTTAACCGTTCGCGGCGTGTGCTTCCTTGGCGCGAAGATCCGTCTCTCTACCGGGTCTGGATCTCGGAGATCATGCTCCAGCAGACTCAGGTAATCACTGTTCTGCCTTTTTTTGATCGATTCATGACGATTTTTCCTAACGTGGAGACGCTAGCACGGGCGCCAGAGGAAAAAGTTTTAAAAGCCTGGGAAGGACTGGGTTACTACTCTCGAGCGAGAAACCTTCACCGCGCGGCAAAGCAGATCGTCTCAAGTGGTGATTTTCCCCGAACGAAAGAAGCGTGGCTTGAAATTCCTGGCGTAGGTCCTTATACGGCTGGTGCGATCACATCGATTGCGCTCGGGCTCCCGGAACCGATCGTCGATGGAAACGTCGAGCGAGTGTTCGCGCGTCTGCGGAGGCTGGATCGAAGTTTAGGTGAAACCAAATATAAAGAAAAACTCTGGGAACTTTCTCGGACGGCTGTGACGGCGGCATTTAGAGCAGGACTTTCTCCTTCCGAACTGAACCAAGCATGGATGGAGCTCGGTGCGACCCTCTGCACGCCTCGAGCGCCCCAGTGTGAGCGATGTCCGATTCGTACGGAGTGCCACGCCGAGATCGCAGGAGAGGTAAGTCATTATCCCACGAAAAAGAAACGAGCGGAGTGGCTGCTGATTAATGAAGTACGAAATGTTTATCTCGATCTTTCCTCGCGTGGTGGGCCGCGTGTGTATCTTGAAAAAACGGCAAAGGGTGAATGGCGAGAAGGACTCTGGGATTTCCCGGCTAGTAAACAGCCAGGTTTAAAAGCAGAGTCTCTCGGGCATCTAGAAACGAAGCACGTGGTAACTCGACATAAGATTAAGCGTCGACTGAACATCTATAAAGTCGGTAAAAAGAGGTCTGAAAAAAACAAACTTAAAATCAGTCACTCGCGGTGGGTTCTCATCGATGATCCCGAAGTTCCTGTAAGCTCAGCGCCAAAAAAAGGAATGCAAGCCGTTCGAGAACGGTTCCTAAACGGATAATTTCTTACGAGTGGATTAGTGACCCGTTTCAGACTGGTTTGCTGGCACAGTCTGTTTCTCCATCGAGTAAGGTGCTACGTCCTGAGCTATTTTTTTAAAGTGCTCGAGTGCTTCAGGCGAAAGTTTAATCAGTTCGTGAGTTTTCATTCCGTATCGGCCACCGATCCCGCCCCAGTACCCAGCGGAAACCATTTTTGCATCCTGTGCGTCAGCGGTAGAGATGAATTCGACTTTACCTTCGAACACAATGATCTCCGCTTCATTTAAAACGGGTGTGACCGTACCTAAAAAATCAGTTCCACGAGCGCCCATGGTTACGGATTTCGTACGTATGGTAAATGTCGGGCGTGAGGTGCGATCTTTGGAAGGATTTTTTAAAGCTTTCACGTGTGCGCGCGCAGAGCCAGAGATGATTTCAATGACTTCACTTGGATCGCCATTTGCGGGTTTTAAAATTTTCACTTCTGAGCTTGCCGCAATATCAATGAGCGCTTCATTTGCTAGCATTTTCAGTTTAGCGCCCCCATCTCTTCCAGTTCTCAAGGTCCCAACCGAACTAATGAGCGAGGAGTCAGTGATCTTCTTCCCTTCGAATGTAGTTGAAGGGGAAGTTGCAATCACTTTTGCGATAGGTGAGTCATCCGAAAACCCAGGTGTGGAAACTAAAACAGAGAAAATCGAAACGATGACGAGAGCTAACTTATGCATTTTTTTCCTGTGTTTCATTCAGAAGTTTTTGTTGTTCGGCAATCCAGTTCATTGCCGCAATAGGAGTCATTTGGTTTAAGTCGATTTCTTTTAAGTGTGAGGTCAGAACTTGGCCAAGAACCATCCCGGCAGTGCTTGGTGGTGTGGTTTCTTCTTGGTCCTCGATTTCAGGTTCTGGCGCCGTATCAAAAAGCGAAGGCTGAGAACTGCCTGCGCCTCCCAGTTCAAGATCGGCGAGAACTTTCCACGCCCGACTAACAACCGTACTCGGGAGTCCAGCGAGTTTTGCAACCTGGATCCCAAAGCTCTCGTTTGCAGGTCCGTCCTTCAGTTGGTAAAGAAACCGAAGATTTGTTTTTGTGCTCTCGACTGCCATATGTGCATTCGCAATTTTAGGCAGGAAGTTCGGAAGTTTTGTGAGCTCATGATAGTGAGTCGCGAAAAGGGTACGGCACCCAAGTTTAGTTATGATCCATTCGATAGCAGCCCAAGCCACAGAAATTCCATCGTAGGTCGAAGTTCCGCGGCCGATTTCATCCAGCACCACGAGAGACCGTGAGTCTGCGTGGTGAAGGATGTGAGCAAGCTCAGTCATCTCAACCATGAATGTGGACTGACCCCGCATGATTGCATCCTGCGCACCGATGCGTGTGTAGATACTCGAGACGACACCCCAGCGAGCTTTTAGAGCAGGAACGGGTCCGCCCATTTGACCTAAAATAGTGATGATTGCGGCTTGGCGAAGCAGGGTCGATTTACCCCCCATGTTCGGGCCGGTAATGAGTAAGGTAAGTGCTCGGTTCGAGGCCATCAGTAAATCATTCGGAACAAACGTCCCTCGTCCCTGATCGACCAGAGGATGGCGTCCTCCTTCGATTTCAAAATCAGTCGAGTGATCGATCACAGGCATTGTCCAACCCGACTCCCAAGAAAGGCGAGCGAGCGAAATATAAGCATCGAGATCAGAAAGCGCGGATGCTGCTTCACTAATGGACCTAGCTTCGGCCTCGATTTTTAAAAGGAGAGCTTTAAAGAGTTCACCCTCGAGCGCCCGCTTTCGGTCTTCAGCTGAAACGATCTCGTCTTCGAATTTTTTCAATTCCTCCGTAAAGAAGCGTTCGCCTCCCACAGTGGTTTGTTTTCTCTGATAATGGGAAGGGACTGATTTTAAATTCGCGGAGGTAATTTCAATATAGTATCCGAAGACACGGTTATAGCGGACCTTCAGACTATTAATTCCGGTTGCTTCGCGTTCACGGGTTTCGAGATCGACGAGCCACCGCTGACCATTTTCGGTGAGATCAATTAAATGATCGAGTTCAGGGCTGGTGCCCTTAGTGAAGATTCCGCCATCACGGGAGACGAGTGGTGCTTCCTCTATTTGAGTGCGAAGAACTTCTTCGGTCAGGTCTCGCAGGCTTTCTTCCGCGATGCGAATTCGAGTTTTTAAGTGGATCGCGATCTCGCTATTAAATCTTCCAAGCAGAGCCGAAAGCGGCGATAGAATTCGTAAAGATTTTCCAAGCGCATAGGTATCGCGTGGGGAAGCGAGCCCCGTGTTTACGCGTGCGAGGATGCGCTCGAGGTCGTAAAGTTCTCCCAGGAGCGCTTGGAGTTGGTCGTTTGCCCGAACATCGAGAGAAAATTCGGTTACCGCCGACTGGCGCTGTGAAATTTCTTGGACCGTTCTGAGGGGTTCTAAAATCCAACGCTTAAGCCCCCGAGCCCCTGCGCTCGATTTCGTATAATTAATCCGGTCAAAGAGTGAAGGGATG
>JBGSHQ010000301.1:0-4555 GCA_041752095.1 Bdellovibrionia bacterium | reverse complement strand
ACTAAGATCGGGCCGAACTGTTCGATGTAGCGCAGCTTTTCTTCGAGATCGTTTGCGCGGAATTCCTTTTTAATATGCTTTGATAATCTCTGGCCCGCCTGGATCAGCGCGCGTCGAATTTCTTCGACGAGTTCCTCGGATGCATCGACCGTTTCTTTCGAAGCGTTCTTAAACTTAATGAACGGAGAAACCACCGATACGGCAATAATATAGGGGCCCAGTGGCAACGATTCCTTAGGCTGTGCTAATCCATACGCACGCCAGGAAACGGTATTAATGGCTTGGACGATCGCGCATGCGGCTTTATCGAACTGAAGCGGAACTCGGTTTGCGAACCTGAGAACCTGCACAGGCGCATCGCTCTCTCCCCCGCGCTCTTGAAGACGCGCAATCGCGACTTCTACTTCGACGGGTTTAAAATCACAGATTGCGGGCTTCCGCGATACGACAGAGAAAAAGTCTATCGCACCTAAGCGAAGGATCGACTTTGAAAGCGCTTCTTCACCGATCGTGAGAACCGACTTCGTCGAAGGAGCCATGAGTGGAATATTCTGAATCTTCGTGTAGAGATCCTTAAATTCGGTCTCGTTCAGCGAATCGACATTTTTTTCAAAAAACGCGTTCTTGAGTCCCGTACCTACGAGCTCCTTAATCGTCCCTTCATTCACTCGCGAGAACCCTTTCTTTAACCAAGCGCCCACCTTCACTCGCCCAAAAATATGCGAGTGAGCGATGAACTCTCCGAGTTTCATCGTATGCGGGTGGGGTTCGGTTGCTTCAGGGATAGACGGCATTTCAGTAGAAACGCGTTCGACCGAAGTCCGTTCTAACTGTTTACCGCCCTCTTCACTCGATGCGGTGGGAAGATTATAATGAAGAGTGAGGTGCGGATTCACGAGCACCGTGCCGTTAATATAGTTTAAAATACCTGCTTCACCGTTTAACTGAATTCGTCCATCGATCGTGAACTCGACACTCGTTCCATTCGTACGGTCCCAGTCGATCGTCTCGCGGTCCTTTAAATTTCCTTTATTATTCTTAATATCCACTTCGACCGTGCACGATACGGCTTTGCGCATGGCCTTCGTTTTCGTGATGACTCGAGCACCGGTCGCGTTCGTAAGCTGCGCCCAGGTCGTCGCTGCTGAAATCCCGATCCCCTGCTGACCTCGCGAACACCGACCCCGCCCGAACTTAGAGGACGCAAGGTACTCACCGAAAACTTTTGGAACATCATCCGGATCAATCCCGGGTCCGTTATCGAGTACTCGAATTCGAATTTTATCCGCCGACTTCAAAGTCCCCGATCCGATTTTCTCAATCCAGATCTCAATCTCCGGTAAAATCCCATTCTCTTCACAGGCATCGAGCGAGTTATCCACCGACTCCTTTAAGGTGGTAAGCACGGCCTTAACCATGGAGGAGAATCCCACCTGTTGGAGATTCTTCGAGAAATACTCAGCTGTGGAGCTGGTCGTGATCGACTTTGAGGATTTAGTAGATTTAGGAAGGTCGCTATCTTTGGCCATGGGCCAATCTAAGCAAAAACAAACCTATTCCGTCAATTAAAGTCTACATGACGCGACTTAACGTAAGCGTCTAAGAAGACGAAAAACATGCCCGCTAAGATCGGACCGATGAAGACTCCGGCAAATCCGAAGACCTCTAGCCCACCAAAAAGAGCGACAATCGCGATCAGTGGGTGAAGATTTGCTCCACCCTTTAATACGACGGGACGAACGAAGTTATCTGCAACCGAGGCGATCAAAGCGCCAACAAGAAGGGTCACACCCATGAACTTAGATCCGGTTAAAATAAAATATAACGCAAGCCCGAAGGTAATCGGTGCTGCTCCGATTACTGGGATAAAGCTCCCGATGAAAACCGAGAATCCGAGCACGAGGAGATCACCGACACCTGCTATGGCGCCTGCAATAAAATAGATTGCTGCTTGGAATAAACCCGAAACAAGGCTCGCTAGCAGAACCGCTCGACAAAGACCTTTAAATCTCTGGAAAATTTCTTCCGTCTGCTCTGCCGGAAAAAAAGAATTTGCTCGAAAGAACCGAACGACACGGTCCCCATCGGCTAGGAAAAAGTAAATCGCGAGGATCATGAGGAAGATCCCGATAAAGAAGCTCGGGAGCGTCGAAAGGGTGGTCGTTACGAGTTCCGCTGCCTTAAATCCGACAGACTTCAAAACATTCCCTGCCGAATCAATTAAATCAGCCTCCTCCATGTGGAGAATATCACCCACGCGCTCTAAAAGTGAGGATACACCCGGAATCTGGGTAATCGACTGGATGAGTGTTGCATCCCCACCTGGCGCATTCAGAAACGGGGATTCTTTCCAAGCCTGGAAATGAGCGGCCAGAAAGCGAACACCGCGAATCGAAAGCAGCGTAATCGGCAAAATGAATACGACGGTCACGCCGATCGTTAAAATTCCTGCACTTGTTTCCGATCGCCAATTCTTCCTCGAAAGAAAATCAAAAGCAGGATGAAGAAGAAGTGCAATGGCAGCAGCTAAAATCAGCGATACGAAAGACCCATGAGCGACATAAAGAAAGAGGCCGCCAAAAATAAGGGTAATAAAAACCCGAGCCGTGCGAGCGTTCATTTTACGTTCTTCGATTCCATCTTCGAATCGACTGTGCCGAAAACGTAGTCCCAGAGTGGATTAGAGACTCCCCACTTCGCTTCGTAATCCGCGAAATGGTGTTGCATGTGATAACGCTTTAAAAATTTCCCAACCGTCGTTGTTGGGTTGAAAAAGTGCACATAGTAATGGGTGTAATCGTAGGCAAGATACCCCATCATAAAGAAGGCCATGAAGGCTTCGACATAGGTCGGTCCGATTAAGGCCCGAAAGATTATAAAAAGGAGTGTCGCATAAATAATCGCCGGAAGTGGCGGCATCACTAAACGGGTGGGATCGACTGGGTCTTCGTGGTGAAGACCGTGGAGGATGTAAACGATGCGCTTTCCGAATGCGCTCGTAGCCGGATAATGAAACACGAACCGATGAAGCGTGTATTCGGTCAGCGTCCAGACGAGAAGTCCAAGAACCGCCACGAGAGCCATCATGAGAGGAGAAACGAAGTCGACGGTCACCGCACGGTAAAGGAGCACGCCGATCACGGGCGCCCAGATTAAGAGAGGCACGACTGGGTGAATGTGCGTAAAAGATTCGAGCAGATCACTCTTAAAGAGACGAACGCTATCGCGTGGATAAACCTTTTTAACGCCGTTTGATTTTAACGGCGCAGGAATTCCGGTCGAACGACGATGGGGAGAATCAGGGGTGGTGACCGTGTGCGTTTGCTGCATTGCTCTGTCTGCCTTTTTCACTTCTTACCCCGCCTCGAGTTGTCAGGCAATCCTGTAGCTGGTACCACCCATTAAATTCATATGAACACTCTCATGATTGGCATCGGCATTCTGGCTTTAGGTCTACTCTGGTTAATCTGGACGGTTAAAAAGCTAGGTGAAGCGGTGAAGGCCCCTGATTTTACTCGGGATCTTCCCCCGCTCCTTTCTCAAGCTCTCCAAACCCCTCTTTTAGACCTCCAGGACCGATTTGCTCGGGCCATCGCCGACCTCCGGGAATCCAGCACAGAGAAGATGCAGAAAGTCCAAATCGAGGCCAGCGAACGGTTAGAGCGCGCGCTCGCCCAGAACCGCGGCGAACTTGCGCAGGGTCTTGCGAAAACGACTGAGGTTTTAAACCTGAGGTTTCAGGGTCTCGAAACTCAGGTGAGTGAACGTCTGACGAAGATCGGTGAAAACGTCGAAGCGAAATTAAATGAGAATCTGAAAGAAGGATTCCAGCACTTCGAAAAGGTAAACGCGCACCTGACTCAAGCCGAACTCCGTCTCGCAGAATTAAATCAGGTGGGTAAATCCATCCAAGACTTAAACTCACTTTTAAAACTCCCTCACCTCCGAGGTTCATTCGGGGAGTCGACGTTAGAGCGACTCCTCGCGGACTTTCTCCCACCCGGATCTTACGAAATGCAGTATGCGATCGTTCCCGGTTCTCCCGAGCGGGTCGATGCTGTGGTGAAAATGGCCCGACAAGTTCTACCCATCGATTCTAAGTTTCCACGCGAACAGGTTCTTCCCCTTTTCGAATCGAATGATCCGGCTGCACTGGATGGCGCCCGTAAAATTCTTCGCGATTTCGTGAAGTCCGAAGCGAAGGATATTGCGAAAAAATATATTCGTCCCGAGCACGGCACGACAGATCTTGCATTACTCTTCCTACCTTCAGAAACGCTCTACTTCGAAGTCATCCGTGATACGACGCTCTTCGAAGAGCTTTCTAAACTTAAGGTCTATCCCGTTTCACCGAATACGCTAGCAATGGGACTCCACTCTGTATCGGTCGCACAGGAATACTACGAGATGTCTCGTGGGGTCGAAACGACGATCGAAGATGTTAAAAAAGCACGTCGCCACTTCGACCACTTCGAGAAAAAATTCGAAGACATCGGCCGTGGGCTAAAGAAAGCACAGGAAGCCTACGAAACGGCGAATACGCATCTCGGGAAGT
>JBGSHQ010000300.1:0-7330 GCA_041752095.1 Bdellovibrionia bacterium | reverse complement strand
TATGGCCGTCTGGTCAAGATCCAGCACGACTTCGGCATCGAGACGCGTTATGCGCACCAGTCGCAGATCCGGGTGAAAGTCGGTCAAAGGGTCTCGCGCGGCGAACGTATCGCGCAGCTTCTTATTCTCCCGTGCTTATCGCCGGCCGTGGTTGAGGCTGCGGAGTTAGATGAAACGCATCGTGGAACTAAAGGGTTTGGGAGTACGGGGAAATAGATGAAGGCACGTTTTTTAAAGACGGTAATTTCAGCACTACTTGTTGTGATTACTTTCCCGGTCTTTGCTTCCGGGGTGGTTCATTCTTTTAAATTTAAACCAGTCGAAGAAACCATCTTGGACCGACTCAGTTTCGGTACCGATATTATTGCCATTGGCGAGTCAGTGCACGGGTCCTCAGAATTTCTTAAGACGCAGGCTAGAATCTCCAAATATCTGATCGAGAAAAAGGGATTTCGTACACTTATTGTCGAGAATCCACTCCTCAGGTCCATGGGAATTACTGAATGGGTAAGATCATGTGCCAGTGAAGCATCCCGATTCGCTCTTCCCATTGATCTCCTTTATGAACCGGTCGAAGAGGACCGTGATTTTTTAAACTGGATTTGCGCTTATAATAAATCCCATCCAAAGGACCCAATCGTATTTCGTGGAATGGATATTTGGGATCGTCCTTGGGAAAATCAGAAAAAGTTAGAAGAATTGAATCAGGTTTTATCTTTAGGTGCGCGTTCTGAGCTCGCACTTACTCTCAAGCACTGCTGGATCCACGCCGAAAAGGACTGGAGTCAGTACATGGAGTTTGTGAAGAGACTTAAAGTAGAGAAAAAAATTCCAGACCTCGACTATATTCCATGTACAGAATCTCTTCGAGCCGTTCGTAAAAATGCCGAAATGAGAATGAAGCGAGCCCGTGGAAAAGAACTCTATGACCTCTATTCAGTGGTCGAATCGGTAGAGTCATCACTCGGGTATCAAGGGAATTTTAATTTTGCTTACCAGGGGTTCGGATTAAAATGGAATGCACGGGATCAAGCTCAAGCGGCGATTACACATGCGATCTGGAAGCAAGAGGGACGAAAGCCCGCGATATTAATTGCACACACTTCTCATACCGCCCGTATGCGCTCGCTGAGTGACTGGTGGAAAACGGGTCTAGGAGAAATTCGATCGGGTGTATCCTATCTTTTAGAAAAAACGCGTCTTCGTGTGAAAACGATCGGGCTGACCGGTTATGAAGTGAGTGGTACCCAAGGAGTCTTTTTAAAGTCCACTTCCCCAGACTCAATGGATTTCGTTCTTCACGAAGTCGGTATTAAATGGGCTTGGATTAATCCTCGAAACGATTTCGTACGCTCCAAGGAGCGTTGGTGGATCCAAAACGAAAACGATAAAGATTCTCCAAACGGCGTTTATATGATTCCGAAAGACAACTTCGACTATTTCTTTTTTGTCGATCAGTCGCTAGTTGGTAAGGCGATTCTTCCCTGGCACGATGTCTGGAATTGGTAAGTTCTGCAGGTTTAAATTATTCTAAGAGTTCTTTAAAAGCTGAGCCCGAGTTTCCTCGGGATAAAAACTCTCCGCTAACCGGATGTGTTCGACTTCCTCTTCAGCGATTTTTCCAAAAATGTTTGCGCTGATTGGATCGACAGACAGCATCGCCTCATAGAATCGTACGCCCGCGAGTCTTCCTCTTTCTTCAGCGCTTGCGATAAAAACAGCAAATTCTTTTGCGGTTTTACAGCCGATCAGAGATTCCCAAAGCCAGATTGAAACGCCGCGCTCTTTTACGTCGATGCCCAGTTCCTTCATGCGAGTGAGGAGCCAGTTCAGATGTCGCTCTTCAGCGAGTGCGAGTCCTCGCCAGTTTTGCTTTAAAAGAGGCGGGGCATCTTCGAAGGTATCTGCAGCCCAGAGAAACGCGTAGTACGCTTGGATCTCGGCAAAAGCGGCCGTGCGAAGGCGGTCGCCTATTCCTTCTTTCGAGGTGATCGCTCGTGGAGATTTACCGCGTTCGTTCGCAGGTAAAATTAAAAACGGTTCCCAGCTTGGGTTTGCATACTGTGAGGTCATTTCGATTTCGCACCTGTCTTCGATTTCTGGCTTGAGAGTTTTACTAGAGTCTCGAAATGCGCCTTCGTAATCGGCATTACCGAAAGCCGAGTATGGCGAATGAGTGGCATTTCTTTAAGCGAAGGCGTGGCTTTAATCAGAGAAAGGGGGACTGGGGATTGAAATGCTTCGACGGGTTTAATATCGATCTGAACCCATTCCTTACCATCTTCGATTTCGATATCAGCGTAACCCTCGCGAACACACTCAGCGATTCCGACCACGGCCTTATCGTCACCCGAGTGATAGATCACCGTGGTGTCACCTTTTTTTACCTGTTTTAAGTAATTCCGGGCTTGGAAATTACGAACGTTATTCCAGTTCGTTTTCTTATCTTTTAAAAGCTGGTCATAAGAATAGGTGCCGGGTTCGGTTTTTAGGAGCCAGTACTGGGGTGCCATGACCCCGGTCTACCACTAAGATCCATTATTCGAAAGATCGAGTCGAATGGCTGCAGGCGCCCGGTCCTGTTCGAGGAGCGCGTTTTTAGGGGAGGTCCACTGGAGGAGGGCAGCGAGAACTAAGAGAAAGGCCACTGCGAAGCTCCAGAGGAGCTGGCCAGCGTGAACATGATCGCTATAGCGGCGAACGGGAGGGAGTAAACGAATCCCGTCTTTCCGGTCTTCGTTAATACTATCCTCAGGTTTACGGCTTTTACTGAACTGCATGCTCATCCTCCTTACAGTGTAACGGAATCCTGTAAAAATTCACAATGTGTCATCGGTGACAATTTTACTTTTTTCCGTATTTTTCTCGGATTTTCCGTCTAGAGTTAATTCATGGGGCATGGACACTCTCACGGCACTTCGCAAACCCGGTCTAAAACTGCATTAAAACGCGCATTATTCGTGACCTTAGCTTTTGCAGGCGTCGAGCTCGTCGGCGGTCTCATCGCAAATTCCTTGGCGCTTGTATCGGATTCTGTCCACATGGTGACGGATGCAAGCGCGCTCGGGCTGAGTCTTTTCGTGACTTGGGTTTCTAGCAAAAAAGCTCCGGAAGAATATACCTACGGATTTCAGCGAGTTGAGATCTTAGGCGCTTTGTTTAATGGGCTACTCGTTTGGCTTGTCGCAGGAATACTGGTTTTTGAATCCTTCGAACGTTTTCGGAATCCCGAGGATGTGAATGGGGTTTGGGTGTTTTGGATCGCATCAGTCGGGCTCGCTGCGAATCTATTTTCGCTTTATTTTCTTCACCACTCATCGAAAGAAAACCTGAACGTCAGATCGGCTTATCTCCATGTCATCACCGATTCGCTCGGATCAGTAGGCGCGATGATCGCGGGCGCCGTCATTAGTTTGACAGGGTATCGTGAAATTGATCCGCTCATTACCGTTATTCTTTCAGGGATGATGTGCTGGAGTTCGTGGCAGCTTATTCGAGAGGCAGTCGAAATTCTTCTCGAACGTTCACCGTCGCATTTACGTATGAATGAAATTGAAGCTTCACTCGCGAGACTCGAAGGAGTGAAAGAAGTTCACGACCTTCATGTCTGGACTTTATCGAGTGGGAAAGTTGCGCTCAGCGCACATTTAGTTTCTGTTTCAAGCGAGACGAGTGGTCTTCTTCATGAGGCCATGCATTTACTGGAAGAAGAATTTCACATCACGCACACCACGATTCAGGTCGAGCCCGAGAGTTCTGAAATCGGGGATCACTGTGGTGCCTGCGAGTAATGACTCGCAGAGTCTAATGCCGCGCACCCTAAAAGTGACTCATTAATTATCTACTTGTAACTATTGGATAATTTTAAAAAACTTCATTAAATAGATCGTATAGAATATGTCTATTTATAGCCGCAAATTGTCAAATATATAACGCATTGATACATGATGCATGTCCTAAAAGGGGGGACGTCTCATATGGTTAAATCTTTGCTGAATCGATCTGGGGTTTTATCGATTTTAGTTCTCGCGCAGTCACTCACGCTGACACCTGCACTCGCAGTGCCTTCGAATAAAGAAACATGGAGTAATGAGGATTACGGAATTCACGTTTACGCGGATGCGGAAGATTCGGACATCTACTGGTTTATTCCTAAAATTCGGTTTGAAACGAAGGATGGAAAAACTCTTCTTCGTGCAAAAACTCTTGCGAACGGACGCAGGGAATACACGGTTCGAATTATTCCCTATTTTTCGAACGATTTAAAAAGAATGGCTGCGCAGAATATTTCGAATATTCGGCAGGATTCTCAGCTAAAGCCAGTCATCGCAAAAACCATCGGGATGACTTTACCCGATTTTGATTATCGTTTTACTTCTGTCGAAGTGACAAATTTCCAATATCTAAATACGCCACGACTTCTTAAGTTTTCACTCTCGAAAGAAGAAGCGGCTACCTTCGATGAACTTTATCAAGACGAAAATGGAATTAACGTCGACTTCTCGATCGCCTACGATGCAATGATGACGGATAAGTTCTATAAGCTCTCGGTGAGCTGTAAGGACATGACCTCAGTTCTCGATGCTGGAATGGGCGTCGGCAGTGATGGAAAGGGAAGTGGAGCTTCAGTCGATGTGAACGCCGGTAAGGCACGCGTTTTCGTAGGAGCAGAGCTTGAAGCTGCATTTCTTCGAACGATTACGAATAGCACGAAGGGAGTCGATATCGTCTCTAAGGGAGATATTCCAGGAATGCAGGAAATGCTGAGGAATGTGCTTAATCTCTGTTTCGTTCCTGTGCAAGCCGGTAATGGGTGGGATAATGGCGGATGGGATAATGGGGGTTGGAATAATGATCCCCAGGGTAATGACAACCGCGTTCCGACTCGTCGACCGACAAATACGAACGGTCGCAATCGAGATGACACTCGTGAAGACACTCGCAATGATCGAAATCCAGATCCAAAATCGACCAGTCCAAGATCAAACTTGCTAAACAGCATAAAGAATAGCGTAAGCATGATTTCATCGGGTGCTTCCTACGTCACTGCTTCAGAGCGTGCGAATCTCGAAATGCAAGCGATCCACGATTCTTTATCTCTCGATAAGTCGTTAACCGATTCTGAAGATCCAGGGACAGAAGATGGAGCGGGACTTCTTCCATCTGCTGCTCTAAAGATGAACTTTAGACTGAAGAAGACGACGACGAGCTCGTCGAATCAGGCCATCGCAAAGCAAGTATCTCTTCGAGACGCGACGAACGTTACTGTGATTGCAGGGATTCTTTCTGCCGTACAGAAATCGGTGGAGCAGGTGACTGTTAAGTCACTGATCGAGAAAAAGGTTCTCGTCAGCGCGAAGAACCCAATGTACGCCCCACTCAAAACGGGAGTTCAGATTCAGTCGGGTCAGCAGTGGACCTTAAACGCAGCTTTTATATTTAAGGCTCGTTCAAGCTACTCTTCTACTGAAAAACAGTACGTCTGGGATGCGAAGTGGGATAAGCCAGATGGTGATCTCTATTTCCGAATCGGAAATGGTTCATGGACCCCTGTAAATGGCCGCACCATTATCGAGTCAGGTGTCATCGGTGAGGGAGAGCTCCAGCTCTATGTCGACAGATCAGCGATCTTTAATAAGATCGATGAAAAACTCAGAACCGGTGGAGTGTTCACGAGCCCAGTGTTCACTGAAAGTACGATCAGCCCACAGTTTTTAGTCGAGATCTCAGGCCGAACGATCGTCGTTCGGTAGTGAGTTACTGGCAATGAAGCTTCGCTAAAAGGCAAAGTTCATCCAGATCTAAAGGCTTTTTTAATATTCCGGTCGTTTGATTGACAGCGTGCTCGACATCAGAGCGCGCTGTCATCAAATAGATCGCGGTTTTATTTAAATAATCTGGGTGTTTCTGAAGAACTGCGTCGATCATGGTGGGGCCATCCAAGATGGGCATCATAAAATCCACAAAAATAATCCCAAAATCAGGAACCGGATCTTCGGTTAGGATGTTTAAAGCGATCTGACCGTTTTTTGCTGTAAAAACAGAGTAGCCTTCACTTTCGAATAATTCTTCGAGTGTGAGTCGGATATCTTCATCATCTTCAACAATGAAAATAGGTTTAAATGCCATACGGCATCTCGACGATGAAGGTGGCGCCTTTACCTAATTCGCTATCAACACGAATGGTGCCTTGGTGGATGTCTAAGATCTGCTTTACGATATAAAGACCCAAACCCAGTCCGCTAATATCATTCCCAGTGGTAGCGCGCTCAAACCGCTGAAATATTCGTTCATGATTTTCACTGGAAATTCCACGTCCTTGGTCCCTTACAAGGAGTCTCACTTGATTCTCTAAGGCAATCACCTGGAGAAAAATGGGTTTCTCGCAGCCATACCGCATTGCATTTGTCAGGAGATTCATTACCATCTGTTCGATGCGAAAACGATCCCAGTTTCCGATCGCAGACTGACAGAGGTCGAGCTGGATAGGGCAGCCCGCCTTTAAGAAGAGCTCCGAGTTCAGGTCGACAATTGTTTTAACGAGAACACAGAGGTCAAACTTTTCTAAAAGGATGGTTAGTTTTCCAGTCTGAATTCTCGAAATATCCAGCATGTCGTCGATGAGGTGGGTGATTCTCTCAAGTTGTCTTCCATCAGAAATGAACATTTTTTCTAGTCGATCATGTGTAAAAAAGGAGGGATCGCCTTTATTTAAATTTCTTTTTCGAATCTGGGATTGGAGTTTTAGAGAGGTGAGAGGGGTCTTCAGTTCATGAGAGGCGATGGACATGAATTCATCACGGATACGTACTGCCTGTTCCAGATGAGCCTGTGTTTTTTGAAGTTCTAATAAAAGGTCATCTTGAACTTTCTTAAGGGCTTTTCGTTCCGAAATATCACGTATCGATACAGAGGTCAGCGTACCATTCTCAGTGATCAGCGGACTCATGGAAATATCGACTGGAAATTCAGAGAGATCCTTTCTTCTGCCGAATAATTCGAGTCCAAGACCCATGTTTATCATCCCAGGATGCTGGACATTCGGAGACCTTTTTCGAATAGGGATGAGTACTTCGATCAGACTACCAATCAGTTCGGAGTGCGAAAATCCGAAAAGAGATTCGGCTTGTCTATTAATGATCTCGATAACGCCATTGTCATTAATAATGATAATCCCGTCAGGGGCGGTCTCAAGAAGCCCGCGAAATTTAAGCTCAACCGCTTTATTTTTATTTTTTTGTCTTTCGAGTTCAACAAATACCTTAACCTTACTTTGGACGACGTAAGAATCAAGCGGCTTAAGTAAGAAGTCGATAGCCCCACCTTCATA
>JBGSHQ010000299.1:0-5705 GCA_041752095.1 Bdellovibrionia bacterium | reverse complement strand
TCGATGATGCGATCGTGGTTCGTGAAAATATTTTTCGCCATATCGAAATGGGAAAATCCCCAAAAAATGCTGCTCTCGAAGGGACTGCGGAAGTTCGACTCGCCGTCATTGCGACCACTTTCGCCGTCATCGCGGTTTTCGGACCGGTCGGATTCCTTAAAGGAGTCGTCGGTCAGTTTTTTAAGCAGTTTGCACTCACCGTCTGCTTCGCAATGGTTATCTCCCTTTTCGATGCACTCACGATCGCACCGATGCTTTCGGCTTACTTCGCAGGAACTGTTACTCATGTAAAAGATTCTGTGAGTAAAAATCCGGTCACACGAATGCTTAAATCCTTCGATCGTTTCCAGACGATGCTCGAGGATAAATATGAAAACGTGATTAAGTATTCCTTACGCCGCCCCGGCATTGTTCTCGGCTCAAGCTTCCTCATTTTTATCGGAAGTTGTGTTTCAACTAAATTCGTTCCGAAGACTTTCCTCCCCGATCAAGAACAGGGCGAATTCTCCGTTTCTCTAGAGACAGCTCCTGGGACCTCGCTTGAAAGAATGAGCGAAGTTGCGATGAAGGTCGATGAAGTCATTCATAAGCACCCAGAGGTTCTCACTACCGGAGTTACCGTCGGGGGTCGAAATGGTGAATCGAATGTGACTGATTTCTATGTCGGTCTTGTTCCTCTGAAGAAACGATCCATTTCTACGACTCATTTTAAACAAGTTCTCCGAGAAGAACTAAAAGCATTTCCAGAGGCGCGCCCGATTGTAAAAGATTACGATGCTGTCGGGGGCGGCCTTCGTCCGTTCACTCTGAACATTATTGGCACAGACATGGACGTTTTAGATAAACACACGAAAACCGTTTTCGAGTATTTAAAAAAGCGCGGCGGACTTCTCGACCCCGATACAAACTTCCGTGCGGGTAAACCTGAGTTCCAAATCCTCCCAAATAAAGCTCGAATGGAAGCGCTCGGTATTTCTTCGATCGGACTCGGACAGGAACTTCGCTCTCAAGTCGAGGGTGTGACACCCGCTAAGTTTCGTGAAAAGGGACTCGAATATGATGTTCGTGTTCGTCTGAAGGCAGACCAGCGGAATCTCGAAGAAGCTTATCCCCGAACCTATGTGCCGAACATTAACGGAAAACTCATCCGGCTCTCGGATGTCACGACTCCGAATAAAACATCAGGCCCTACGAAAATTTATCGTCAGGACCGAGCCCGTTACATTCAGATTAATGCCGATATCGCACCTGGCGCCGGTATGGGAGACATCGTTGCGGATCTCGAACAGAAATTTAAATCGGACCCAGAATTAAAGCATCCTGAAGGCGTATCTCACGCATTCGTCGGACAGGCCGAGAACTTTAAGGAACTTGCAGATAGTATGACTCTGGCTCTGGGACTTGGAATTCTATTTATCTTCCTCGTTCTCGCGTCCCTTTATGAATCGTTTGTCACTCCGTTCACGATCATGCTGGCTATTCCGCTCGCGATCTCAGGGTCATTCGTGGCTCTGGCGATCAGCCGTGAGAGCTTAAACATTTTCTCGATCATCGGTCTCGTTTTCCTCGTCGGAGTTTCGGCGAAGAACTCGATTCTACTCGTCGACTTTGCCCAACAGCAGGTCTTAAAAGGAATGAGTCGCGCAGAAGCGATGTTGCTTGCGGGTCGTACACGACTTCGACCGATTCTCATGACGACGATGGCACTGATCGCAGGAACCATCCCGATCGCAATTGGATTAAACGAAGCATCGAAACAAAGAACGTCGATGGGAATCGGAATTATCGGTGGACTGATTAGCTCTACGCTTCTCACTCTCGTCGTGGTTCCAGCTGCGTATACCTATATCGATCGATTCCGAGTTTGGGCGAATACACGCGGAAAGAAGCTTTTCGGAGTTCCTCTGACTCAGGAATAAAATCTATTATCGTTCGACTTCCACCATGAGTGGAAGATGATCGGAGAGCATACGAAATCCTTCGGATAGGACTCGTGTGCTTTTCGCTTCTAACCCGTGGATGTAGATCCGATCGAGTTCGAGCATCGGGTAAAAACTGGGGAAGGTTTTCGCGAGTGATCCACCATTTTTTCGAAACGCATCCTTCAACTCGAGTCGATCGGCGAGATACTGATCCGCCGTATGGCGCCAGTCATTAAAGTCACCCGCTAAAATAAATGGGGAGTCTTTCTTAGGCAAAATAGTCTCAATTTGATCACAGAGTTTCGAAAGTTGCTTCATCCGGTTTTCTTCTCCAAGATCTAGATGAGTGCAAAAGAGGTAAAGAGGAGTTTCGTCACCCCAAGGGTATGATTTCGATGTCACAAGCCCACGACACTCGCGTTTTGAGATAGTTAGATCATGGTTTACGCTTTCAATAAGATCCGTTTTTGAATAAATCGCGTTTCCATGATCTGAACTCGCGCTGACATAATTTTTACCGTAAAATCCATGCTTAAAGCCTAGTTTATTGCGAAAAAAATCATGCACCTCTTTCGACTGTCCATCGAAACCTCTAAATTCCTGTAAAAAAACGAAATCAGGATTCAGTTTCTTGAGGGCGGCTGCCATCGGCTCGAGTGCATTCTGCCCAGACCACCAGAAACGTCCTTTAAAGAGGTTATAACTTACGAGTCGAAGCGTCTGACTCATAACCACCTCTTCAGCGGTGTTAAAATCAATGAAACCAGGAGCGCAAGCGGGGTATAGCCCTGAATCATTTTCGGGGTTAATAAAGTCGAGCTCTTTAAATCTTCAAAAAATAGTTGCTCCGAGGTTTTCACTGTTTCTTCATCTTCGAAAATAATATCGAGTTCTAAATCATGCATGAAACTGCGGTAATTCATGTTTGTCGAACCCACGATCGCAGTATGAGAGAAAAGACTCGTTTTAGCATGCATCATTCCTTTTTCGTATTCATAAATTTTTGCACCCTTTTCGATGAGGCCAGCGTAAATCGTCCGACTGAGCCAAGGAAACCAAGGAATATCACTGCGTTTGGGTGAAAGAATTCTCACATCGACACCGCGAAGGAGTGCACCGTAGAGTGCGATGGCAAGCCGGGGTCTGGGATGAAAATAAGCTGTCGAGAGATAGATCCTGCTTCGTTCCGACTTCACTAAATTAAAAAGTAAAAGATTTTTCCGTGCACGCTCCACCCGTGTAAAATTAGTGCAAACTTCGGGGACGCGCACTTTACGATCCTCGGGTAAAATTTCACGAGCTGCCAAACGCCAGCTCCTGATGAAGGATCTCCTTAAGTCGACTAAGCCCGGACCCGAAACACGCACCATGGTTTCACGCCAGTCTAGAAATTTCTCCCCGATATTCGCTGAGCCAAGGATCGCGAAGGATTCATCGAATATTGATAGTTTACGATGATTTCGGAGTTGGAATTTTCGGAGCGTCTGGATTGCTAACCATAATTTCCCTCGAATCGCTTTTCCCAGCGCTTCGACTACTAAATCACGTAAACGTCCAAAAACTCGGACACGAATTCCTTCTTCTGCAAGTTCCTTAACAAATCCTTTCGTAAATCCAGGTGACCCGATCGCATCGATTAAAAGTCGAACACTCACACCTCGTAGAACGGCAAGCCGCATTTCTTCAAGGACCTTGTTTCCCACATCATCGCGTTCGAAAATGTAGGTCTCGAATCGGATCGATGTTTTTGCAGACTGACAAGCACGAATTACGGATTGAAAATATTCGCCCCCTGTTTTCGTGAAGCGAATATCTTCCCAGATCACGCGTGCCGCTTTCGAAATGTGTAACTCATGTAGACCGTCCATGCAGTCGACAGGATTGCGATACCACCGAGAACGATAAAGACTTCACTCCATCCGAGGCGATCAGAAAGCACACCTGCTCCCCAAGCGGCGGCAGCACCTCCGATGTAACCCACTCCATCAATCATGCCCGTACAAGTTCCAGCACCCTTCGAACCCGCAATATCAAGTGACAGCGCACCCGCTGCCATCGAATAAGGACCGTAGAGAAAAAAGCCACCTAACCCTAGAAAGATAATGATCGCGGTCTGGTATTCGAGATTAAACGGAATGAGTGCTGAGATTACGAAGAGTGAAACGGCAAGCCCTCCGAGCATCCACGACATCATCTGCGTTCGATCCCCCCCTCGAGAATAATGATCCGAATACCATCCGAGCAGAAAAGTGCCTGCGCATCCGAGTAATGGGAAAACTGCGGACGTCATCGCTGCGTTCGCATTTCCCATCCCGATATCGACGAGGAGCTTCGGGGTCCAAAAAAGAAAGACGCTTCTTAAGAGGTGTGAAAGAAAACTAAAGACGAGAAGTTGGCGAAAAAGAGGGATTCGAATGAGGCCACGAATGATTTCACCGCTTGAAACACTGCCCCCCGTTTTATTCGCAAAATCTGCGAGTGATTTTTTTACGCCCGCATTTTTTCCGAAGCGCACGCCAGGCACTACGTCCGAAGGAGATTCTTTAGAAGCGAACCAAGCCCAGATCGCCATGACGGCCACGACTGCCGCGGGCCAGTAAAAGAGACCTTTCCATCCCACCCCGAGTCCAATGAGTGCCGCGCAAAACAGAGAAGCCGCTACACTCCCAAACTGAAAATTAATCGAAACAAGACCAATAATCGTTCCATTTCGTTCGGGCTCATACCACTCGCCGATCATCTTAATGATTCCACCCCAGCCCATCGATAAAAAGTATCGGCAAATACTCCAGACGATGGTGAAACCCAGAATGGAACTGAAGGACGGAAAAATAAAATTAAGGACTACTGCGCCCACCATGCCGGTGATGAGCACTTTCTTTCCACCGATCTGATCAGCGAGTGGACCGGTGGTGAACTTCCCGACGGCGTACGCGAGTTCAGAAAAAGTGAGGATCACTCCGAGTTCTGTGTTCGTGTAGTGGAACTCTTGGCTCAGTAACGGGAGCGCGACCGCGAGATTCCCGCGGCAGAGGTAATAGCCGATATAACCCACGAGCCCGACCCAGAAGGTCGAGGTTCTCCACCGCGACAGTCGTCGCAGCTCAGTTTCCGTGGGTAAGCGAAGTTCCATCTATTCCAAGCTTAAACCAGGGAATCAAAGAGTCGAGACTTTTCAAGCTCCGTCAGGGTTTCTAGACCCAGTGAATACTCAGTCGTCGTCTCCGACGCCTGCTTCTCCACTCCGCGCATCATCATGCACATGTGGGATCCGGTCATTTTCACGATCACCGCACGTGGGGTGATCGACTCGACGACCGCATCAGCAATCTGGCGAGTGAGGCGCTCCTGGACTTGGAAGCGGCGGGCGAACATGTCGACGATCCGAGGGATTTTCGAAAGGCCTAGGATTTTTTTATCCGGATAGTAGGCGACCGAAACTTTACCCATGAATGGGAGCATGTGGTGTTCACACATGGAGTAGAACTCGACGTTCTTTACAGAGACGAGGCCTTTACCTTCAGCGGCGAAAGCTCCCTCACCGATCGCGTCTTTTAAAGTCATCGTGTAGCCCACGCAGATTTCGCGGAGTGCTTTTGCGAAACGGGCTGGCGTTCTTTCTAATCCTTCACGGCCTAAGTCTTCACCGACGGAGCGAAGGATGAGTTTTGCGGCGTCGATCGCGGGATCGCTCTGCGACTGTTCAGGTCGTACAGCTCCAGTGATTGGAGTGCATTTTTGGGATTTTAAATTGTGGTCTGCGAATTCTGCTGGTGACATACG
>JBGSHQ010000298.1:0-3491 GCA_041752095.1 Bdellovibrionia bacterium | reverse complement strand
TTGCGGATCTAGCGAAGAAGCTTTCCGATCTCGGACTCGTTTATATTCACGTTGTGGATCATAGTTCGATGGGAGCGCCTGCTGTCAGCTCCGATTTAAAACGCCGGATCCGCGAAAACTTTAAAGGATCCTACCTTTTATCGGGTGGATACGACTCTGAATCGGCAGAGCGCGACTTAAAAGAATTAAAAGGTGACCTAGTCGTCTTCGGTCGGTCTTTTATTTCAAACCCCGATTTAGTTGAAAAAATGAAGGCAAACACGCCACTGAAGCAGCCTGACCCAGCGACGTTTTATACACCAGGCGCTGCGGGTTATACGGATTATTGATGTCAGTCGAAGATCATTTATCGCATTTTTTTAAACCTGAAGTGAGAAGCAGCGGCGCGAAGCTTGTTGCGCAGGAAAAGATTTCTTTAGGGGGAGGGTCTGATTTAGCCGTACAGGCTTTTATCAGATCGACGCCACCCTTTAAGGTCACACTAACTCTCGCGAATATTGGGAGTGACGTGATTCATGCGAGCTGCTCGTGTCCGCTTGGAAAAAAATCTCAGTTCTGTAAACATATTTGGGCAACCCTAATCAGTGGTGAGAATCAGTTTCCTGATTTCTTCGAGGGTAAGACTTCGATTGAGAAAAAGGTGAATCCCGAAACGTCCGAGGACTTAAAAGCCAGTGCTTATAAGGAAGCTTCGAAAATTCGAGCGTCTGAATATCGTAAAGACCAATACCAAAAACAGAAGCTAAAGAAAAAGGAAGTAAAGGTTGGGGTTAAAATTTCATACCCACCCGACGTGGAAGCAGCGCGCGCCTATTTTGAGCTCAATGGATTTCCTGTCGGAGACGATTTTTCAGAAGAGGAACTCGGCATTACGAAACGAAAACTTTCTAGGCTTTTCCATCCCGACCGGGGAGGAACTCATGCAGAAATAGTCGAGTTAAATGCCCACTGTGATGTTTTGTTGAGATATTGGAAATTGAAATCATAAGGCCTTTAAGTGTCAAAATTACACCAGTGGATTAACTGAATATCGCCTTCTAAACTGAAAACTCTATCCCAAACTTAAGGAAGGGTTTTCTGATGTTATTCATTCTATTTGTTCTTGTTGGCGCAAGTTCTGCTAGCAATGTTTCTCGCGAAAATCTGTCCTTTGGTTATTGTGCAGGTGCCGTTGCCCATATGGGTAAAGGAAATTATATCGAAGAAATTGCGGACCATAATAATACGGCCTGGGTGCGTGGTCCTGCCGATATGGATCATCCTGATGTTTACGATAAGATGGCCCAAGCTAAACGACACGGGATGAAGCTCCTTATCGATATTTCAGCTGTTCTTTTTAGTGACCAGTTTAGATTACTGCCTGACTATCAGGCTCGGTGGGATACTTACGCCGAAAGAGTTCGACCCTATATCGATAATGTGGCTGCATTCTATCCGCTCGATGAGCCTTATTTATGGTCGAAGCGAGGGTATCTCACTGAAAAGGAGATGAAGGCGCAACTCGATTTAATCGGACCCATGATTCATAAAACATTTCCTGCAGCAAAAGTTGCAATGGTGTTTACAGCTCGCGATTTATACCAAAAAAATCCTGATATCTTTCCGATTAGTTTTGATTGGTTTGGTTTTGATTGTTTTGGAAGCTGGAATAATTGTCAGGGTAATCCTATACCGTTTTACTTCGATCGCATTAAAGCTCAGCTGAAACGTGACCAAAAAATCATCCTGATTCCGGACGCGACTATTATGCATTACGATTCGGCACCGGTATCTGAAATTGAGCAAAAGCAGCTCATCGATCGACTCGATCAGTACTGGGATATGGCGAAGAAAGATCCAATAGTAGTCGGGTTTTACCCCTTTCTCTTTCAAAGCTATATCGAAGAAGGATACAAATACTTTAACGGCGTGGAAACAATGCCTCTCGTCTTAGATCGAATGAGAGTGATCTCGAAAGAAGTGAATTTCCTGAATCGCTCTAACCTGAATCCCTCTATAAAGAGTAAGCCATCGCGCTAACGCGCTAAGGCGGGAGTTAGTATTTCCGGCTTGATTTCATGCTGAAGGGTGAACTATAGGTACACCCACTATGCATAGATTTATCCCCTTAATTTTATTCGGTATTTCGAGTCAGCTGGGCTTAGCTTCCGAGATCATTTTAAATCGACCGCTTGTCGCAAAGCTTGAAAAACAGCTCCGTGATCATCCGTATTTTCTTAAGGTCGGGCCCGCGAAGGTTAATATCTATGGCTTTGAAATAGGGAGAGCCGATACTCCTTTTTATTCCACGCCTGAATCTAAATCTCCTAAACGCTACTACCGAAAATCATCCATTCGAAATGATTCTGAAAAATGTTTTGAGTTATCCGTATTACCCACTGAAAACGTAGCACGTCGAGTTCGTTGCGTATTTAAACGAGATGAACTTAAGCTCCCAGGGTTTTCTGAATATGCTGTCGTTTCGCCCGGGGATCTTTATCGGTCTGGTTTAAAATCATTTACTGCGCGGGAAATGAAATCGGATTATAAAATTTTAGGTTTTCTTCTTTCTGAAGACTCACCGGAATTTATATTAGCGAAAACATCAGCGAGCCAGTTTTTTAAAGTTTCCGTCTTAGCGAAGGATGATGTCACTCTCACACCCGATTCTCTTTCACTCCGCCAGGAGATGTGTCTCACGACGGGTGATCTCGGTTTGATGAATGGAAGAACTTTTAACGTGGTAAATAATGTCACTTTAAAAAATGGTGGACTGATATTTGCAAATTCGTATGGGGAAGTGCTCGTCTACTTTCAGCCTCATCCTAACCCCTTTAATGAAGTCTTCATGAATCCAAACTTAAGTCTAAACATTAGGCTTGAGAATATGGCTGAAGAATCGAAAGTCGGCCCTGTTTGTTTTTCTGATGGCGCTTATGCACCACGGGAAAAGGACTGTTTCCGTTCTGTATTTGATAGAGATACGGTGCAGCGGTATGAGCTTCTTAATCTTCTGAAAATCGACTTTAAGAATTTTTCAGCAAAACCCGTCTTATAGTCACACTCACTCGAGTGATGGCTGTATTAAGGCTTGGAGTTCGGCTCTCGTCTGGTAGAGGTCGACTAGGGTTTCTATAACCCTGACTTCGGCTTCTGCAGAAGCTTCTTCGCGTAAATTCACGGCGATGATGTTACTTTGTCCAGCAGTGAATCGTTTGCGTTCACCGTCGGCAACTTCTCGAGCAAGTTTCGACTCCTCGGTTGCGAACTCATAATTATTTTTAAGCAGTAAGAGTTTCTGCCACTCGGAAGTGACGAGTGTATTCAGTCGCTCCTCAGTGAGTCGTACCGAAGCTTCCAGTGCGCCCGTTTCATTTCGTAATCGATTTAATTCTCCACGGCTTTTACGCATGGGTAAAGCGACGTTAAAGTGGAGGCTCGCGCGTAATTCGTTTGAAGTATTATCCACAGGATTAGGATCCCCGAGTTCTCGTAAGCTTTCGAGTCGAAGG
>JBGSHQ010000297.1:0-7096 GCA_041752095.1 Bdellovibrionia bacterium | reverse complement strand
AAGTAGCCCCTGAGACCGAGGAATGACCATGAATATGACAAATCTAAAAAGTTTCACCTCTACCGAACAAATACCCACTTTCAAATGGATTCGGGTTTTAGGAGCTGTAAGCCTCCTGATCGCAGCAGGGGCATTCCTCTTTTTAATGGTCGAAAACAGTTACGCAGTCACTCCTGCAGCTGGGTTCCAGCCCGGCGGTAAAGGGTTTAATAATCCTTACGCGCCTCCTGCAGGGGGATCGCAGTTTTTCGATGATGACGAAAGTGATTTCGAAACCGACGATGTCGGAGCAGGGTTTCAACCGAAAGAAGTGCCTGCTGAGAGCGTTACGGCGTCTGCCCCGAAAAAAGGGGGGCAGACGGTCGATCTCGATGGCGCAAAATCAGGGATCATCGAGGGTAAAAATAACCGCGCTCTACCCGTCGATGCAGAAGGTGCGGGTGGATCGAACGAAGTGGTTACTGACTTTAACTTTCCTGATGCCGATATTATCGACATCGCAAAAGCTCTGGGTAAACTCACGGGCCAAAACTACATCCTGGATAAAGACGTTAAAGGCCGAATCACCATCATTTCGAACAGCCCCGTTAGCGTGAAGGACGCATGGCGTGCCTTTTTGACTGCACTCGATATGAACGGTTTCGCACTCATCCCTTCAGGAAAATTTATCCGAATCGCTCGTCAGCGTGATGCACGAGATAAACAGCTAAAAACATATACGGGTAAATACGCTCCCGACTCTGATGCACTCATCACTCGCCTTTTCTCACTTAAATTTCTTTCCGCGGAAGAAGTGGCTCGAAACTTTAGATCCTTCATGCCAGCAAACTCACGCATTATTCCTTACGAACAGACGAATACGGTTATCGTGACGGATACGGGATCAAACATCGCGAAGCTCGCAAAACTACTCGAAATTCTCGACGTCGAATCCTACGACGCAGGGATCGAGGTCATCCAAGTGAAGTTTGCCTCCGCTGTCGAACTCTCTAAACTGATCGACCAGCTCATTCCGGGCAGTACCGCAGGAGCAGCCGCAGGTGGCCCTCGGTTCCCTGGATCGGGTGGACGAGGAAATTTCCAGTCTCGTAAAACAAAAGAGGGCGGAATCATTAACACGATCATCGCCGACGAAAGAACGAATAATCTGATCATTCACGCTAACACTAAGGGCGCAGATCAGGTTCGCGAACTCGTAACAAAACTTGATCGTAAACTTCCCGCTGCTATGGGCGGCGGAAAAGTTCACGTCATCTATCTTCAGTTCGCAAACGCAGAAGAAATTTCGACAACCTTAAATAACCTGGCTTCCAACGCTGCTACCGCAGCACCGAGAACCCCCACCGGCACTGGAACGGGAGTGAATCCAGTCCAAGCCACCCTTTTCGAAGGAAATATTAAGGTCGCGGCTGATAAGTCGACGAACTCACTCGTCCTCACGGCTACCGGTAACGACTACGTCACGCTCCAGCGCGTGATTAACCGACTCGATATTCCGCGGGATCAAGTTTACGCCGAAGTTTACATTATGGAGATCGGGCTCGAACGCCAGTTCGGTTTCTCGGCTAACATATTAAACCCATCCAGTGGTCTTGGGTCGATGCCAAACGGTGATCTTGCGAACTTTATCGCTAATCCGCTTTCAGCGACTGGAGCGATTATTGGATTTAGGTCGGGAGGAAGTCAGTCGATCGACATAGGCAACGGACAAACTCGAACCGTTTCGAGCATCCAAGGTCTAATCACGTTTCTCCAGTCAAATACAAACGCAACCGTACTTGCAACTCCTCAAATCCTGACCCTGGATAATACGGAAGCGACGTTTGAATCTACTGAAAAAATTCCTGTAAGAAATCAAACGGTTTCACAAGGGGTTGTTTCGAACGGTATCACCAAGGAAGATGTCGCCGTTTCAATTAAACTAAAACCCGCGATTAATAAACTTTCAAATTTCGTAAAACTCGATGTGGAAGCGAAGCTTCAAGATTTCTCCGGAAGACCACTCCCAAAATCACTTCAAGACGAAGCACTGGCAACCATTTCGCGTATTGCGAAGACTTCAGTCGTCGTTGCAGATGGAGACACTGTCGTTATCGGTGGCCTCGTCCGAGATAAAAGCGTAGAAAAAGTTTCTAAAATCCCTGTTCTTGGAGATATCCCGGTCTTAGGCTGGCTCTTTAAATCGAAAGCCAATGAATCTTCGAAATCGAACATGCTGATTTTCATCACTCCGAAAATCATTCGCCAGTATGAAGCCGTTCGAGGAATTCTCGATCGTAAACTTAAAGAACGCGACGACTTCTTAGAACGCAATATCGGTGGCGTCGATCTTGGAAAAGACTTCCGCGATAAAATCGTTCGCTCACTTCCAGACATGAATAAAATCAAGAATGAGAAACCTCAAACTCATTTCACGATCGATAATAGCCCCGACGGCAGTATCATGGTCGATGAACATGCATCTGATAAGGGACACGACACTACTAGTCTTGCTCCTCATGATCATTCTAATTCAGGTCCGGCTCCGGTTCCAGGGATGCCTCCTCCGATGTCACCTGACATGATGGATATGCCGCCGCCTCCACAACCTATTTACGATGGTGGACAAGGCTAATATGGCACTCACTCCTCACTCACCCGCACCTCGACTGGGTCAGATCCTTCTGAAGCACACTTCGCTTCAGGATGCTCAGCTTGAGGAAGCGCTCCGTATTCAGGAAAAAGAAGGCGGACTGCTCGGTGATATTCTCATTCGACGAAACATGATCATGCCCCATGAGATCATGCGGGCACTCTGTATCCAGCTTGGTATTCCGTTTATTGAGGATCTTAAACCAGGTGATATCGACCCAAAACTCGTGAGTGGAATACCGATTAACTACTGTAAGGCAAAAGAAGTCATCCCCATCGCTAAAGAAATGACTTCTTCAGGTGAACAGCTTGTCGTTTGTGTAGCGGACCCATTTAATGAATCTGTTTTTGATGATCTCCAGGTTCTGACGGGAATGTCGATCCGTGTCTGCGTCTCTACTTCGATGCGGGTTCAAGACGCCATTAACCGGGTTTACGAACGTAATACCGATAATATGGTCGGTGAGATCGAAGGGGAATTCGAAGAAGCGATGGACCTTGAAGGGCCAATCGACATTTTAGAAGGAACTGAAGACGACGCTCCGGTGATTAAGTTTGTAAACTCGCTTCTCTTCCGCGCAGTGAAGGAAAATGCGTCTGATATTCATATCGAACCGTTTGAAAAGGAATTCGTAACCCGGTTTCGTGTCGATGGCGTTCTCTACGATGTGATTCGGCAGCCGAAACGCGCTCACGCAGCGATTAGCTCCCGTATTAAAGTCATGGGTCAACTCGACATCGCAGAAAAACGACTCCCTCAGGATGGTCGTATTAAAATCAAGATCGCCGGTAAAGATATCGATATTCGTCTCTCGACTGTCCCTGCCGCCCACGGTGAACGCCTCGTCATGCGTATTCTTCAGCAGACGGGTACGATCATGACGCTTGAGCAGCTGGGATTTTCTAAACGCTCGTCTGAGATAATTGAGAATCTGATTTCTAAAAAATACGGAATGATTCTCGTTACCGGTCCGACCGGTTCCGGTAAATCATCCACCCTCGCAGCTTGTCTTTCGAAGCTGAATGCGCCCGAACGAAATATCATGACGGTCGAAGATCCTGTCGAATATCAAATTCACGGGATTAACCAGGTTCAGATTAATACGAAGATCGAACTCACCTTCGCCCGCGTTCTTCGAGCTTTTCTTCGTCAGAACCCCGATATCATCATGGTCGGGGAAATTCGAGATCGTGAAACCGCGGAGATTGCGATTAACGCCTCACTCACCGGTCACTTAGTTCTCTCTACACTTCACACGAACGACGCCCCAGGTGTTTCGACTCGTCTTACTGACATGGGAGTAGAGCCGTTTTTAGTTGCCTCATCTCTTCTCGGAGTCGTCGCGCAGCGACTCATCCGAAAAGTCTGCACAAAGTGCCGCGTCCCACATAAACCATCTGATTTCGAAATGATCGAACTTGGAATGCAGAAACTTCCGGATAGCGCCACGATTTATAAAGCAGTGGGATGTCCGAGCTGTTCTCATTCTGGATACGCCGGCCGTACCGTATCGCATGAACTCATGATTATTGATGATAACCTTCGCTCGCTCATCGTAAAACGAGCAGATGGTGGAATGATTAAAAAAGCCGCGATTGCTGCTGGGATGCGGACTTTACGCGAAGATGCGATCGAAAAAGTATTCAGTGGTGTGACCACGATTGATGAACTCTTACGCGCAACTCACGCTGAGGAATAGAGGAGGTAAGCGATGCCCGTTTTTGATTATAAAGCTTACGCACCTGGTGGAAAACCTTCTCGGGGATTGGTCGATGCCGAGAATGTAAAAGCGGCTCGTTTAAAATTAAAGAAGCAGGGTCTCTCTGTTTATGAAATTAACGAAAAAAATTCGAGTAACGTAAAAGGTGCAGCTGGGAGTAACGCCCAAGCAGGATTTTTCACGAGTAAGGCGAGTGGAAAAGACATAGCCATGATGACAAGGCAGCTCGCATCCCTCATTAAAGCGAATATCCAGCTCGTCGAAGCTTTAGGTGCCATGGTCGAACAGTCTGAACATCCAGTGATTAAACTCACATTATCTCAGGTAAAACAGGATGTGAATGAAGGGGCGTCCCTTTCTCGAGCGATGGCAAAACATCCCAGAATTTTTGATAATATTTTCGTGAACATGATCGAGGCCGGGGAAGCCTCGGGAACGCTTTCACTCGTAATGCTCAGGCTTGCAGAACTGAAGGAAGCCCAGATGCGGCTCAGGTCGAAAATTGTGAGCGGGATGACCTATCCTGCATTGATGCTGGTTGTTGCATCTGTCCTGATGATCGCAATTTTCACTTTTGTTCTACCGCAACTAAAAACGGTCTTCGACTCCATGGGAAAGAAGATGCCTCCGATGACCGTTTTTCTCATGACGACTTCCGATATTATTATTAATTACTGGTATCTTATTTTGGGATCGATTGTCTTCTCGATTTGGTATTTTTTTCGGTGGAAAAAATCCCCTAAAGGTCTCCCGGCCTGGGACGCCATGCAATTAAAGTTTCCTATTTTTGGTCCACTGATTCGAATGATTGGAGTCACTCGCTTTACTTCGACTATGGCTACGCTACTGGGATCCGGGGTTCCCATTCTAAACGCAATGACCATTGCGAGAAATCTCGTTGGAAATACATTACTCGCGAACGCCATTGCGAACGCAAAAGAAAATATTACAGAAGGTCAGTCAATTGCGGGCCCTCTCGGTAAATCGGGACAATTTCCACCTCTCGTGATTCACATGATTTCGATTGGTGAAAAAACAGGTGAACTCCCTGCCATGTTAAAGAACGTCGCTGAAACCTACGAAGAACAGATTAATGCAAAGATTGAGGGACTCACCTCCCTCTTAGAACCGTTGATGATTATCGGAATGGGGGGAATGGTCGGATTCATTGTGATCTCCGTCTTCATGCCCCTCCTCGATCTCGGCAACATTAATTAGGAGAATGATATGAAAGTAGTAGTAAAATTAGATTCTGGAAAAACCCTCCTTCGCGATGAGCGAGGATTTACACTCACGGAAATGCTGATCGTCGTCGCCATTATTGCGATGATCGGTACCTTTGCGGTGGGTAAAATTATGTCTCAGTATAACCGTGCGAAGGTAGATTCGACTAAGATTCAAATCCGAAATCTTGCAACCCTTCTCGATAATTATCGACTCGATTGCAACTATTATCCAAATACAGATCAAGGACTCGAAGCACTAGTCACTAAACCGACTGGCGGACGCGAATGTAAAAATTATAACCCTGAAGGCTACGCAAAGAAGGTCCCTAATGATGGATGGGGAAATGCATTTCTCTATGAATCCGATGGTACAAAATTTGTCATTAAATCTCTCGGCCAAGATGGACAGCCCGATGGGGCTGAGAATAACGCCGACATTAGTTCCGATACGATTTGAGTTTGGAATGAAAAATCGCAACGACACAGGATTTACACTTGTTGAACTTCTTGTTGTCGTTGCGCTTATGGCTGCCATCGGCACGATGGCGATTCCAAGTCTTTCGAGTGTTTTTAAGCTTTCACTGGGTTCCACCACTCGTGAATTAGCAACGACGGTTCGTCATGCTTATAATGCCGCTCTCATGACGAAAAAAGTTCACCGCCTCGTCTTTGATCTGAAAGAAAGACAGTACTGGGTTGAGGTGGGTCCAAACCAACTACTCATGGAAACCGAAGAGTCGAGAGCAAAAGCCGAACGGCTTCGTAAATTTAGTTCTAAAGACGCCCAGGAAAAAAAGGATAACGGTCCGACATTTTCGCTCGCCTCTTATGTCACTCGTAAAAAGAACACTCTAGCTCGCGGCGTAGAAATTGAGGATGTCACTACCGAGCAGTCTAAAGATCCCATAACTTCAGGCTTGGCTTTCACTCATTTTTTTCCGCATGGAATCATCGAGCAAACAGTTATTCACCTAAAAGATACTTCTAATCACCAAGCAACACTTGTGATTGCCCCTATCGTAGGACGTACAAAAGTGATCGAACGTTTCGTTCCAACGAAGGAGGCGCTCCTCGAACCATGAAGAACTCTTCGGCAGGTTTCACACTCTTAGAAGTTATGATTGCTGTGGCGATAATGCTTGTCGCATTTTCGTCTATTCTTGCCATTCAATCCTCCAGCATGAGTTCTGCTTTAAAATCGCGTCAGATTCATGAAGTGAGTATGCTCGCACGATGGGCTCTTGCCCAAACCGAAGTCGAACTTTCTGGAAAAAAATTCGAAGAACTTCCAGAGGAGCTTTCTGGAACGTTCGATGATCCCTACCAGGACTATTCTTGGACTCGAAAAATTAAAGAAGTGAAGTTGCCTAATCTGCAGGGTTTATCTAAAGCCGCAGACGCCGCAAAAGGTGGAGACTCCAGTACGAATAAGGATGAAGAAGAAAAAAATAATGCGATCGTCGAACAGATGACTAAAGTTCTAACTAATTTTCTCTCTAAAGCTCTGCGCCAAGTAAC
>JBGSHQ010000296.1:0-6534 GCA_041752095.1 Bdellovibrionia bacterium | reverse complement strand
TCACGGACACGGACGGCCACCACTTCATTTTTTCGTGCGAGTCGTTTTAATGCATTTTCATAATCGGGAGCTATAAAGTCAGAAATTACAAAAACTATGCCCTGATGCTTCATAATTCGAGTCGCAGTTTCGAGCGCACCTTTTAGATTCGTGCCTTTGGTTTTCGGCACTGTCCCGAGAATATCTCGCACAATTCGAAGGAGATGCGATTTTCCACGTTTAGGAGCGACTCGCTTTTCGATTTCGCCAGAAAACAGAATTAGTCCTGTCTTATCTCCAATTCTTTCAGCAGCTGTTGCGAGAAGCGCTGCGATTTCTGCACTGGCTTCAGACTTCGTTGCCTTCTTAGAGCCGAACCCACCGGATCCCGAAAAATCGACTACAAAAAGAACATTTAATTCTCGCTCCTCTTCAAACTTTTTAACGAGAGGTTCGCGTGTTCGAGCACTCACCTTCCAGTCAATATGACGAACGTCATCACCCGCGACATACACCCGATGCTCCGCGAACTGCATGCCTTGCCCCTTGAAGTGGCTTCGGTAACCGCCACTCATCACATCATCTATCACTTTTTTTGTGGTGATTTCGATTAGTTTTACTTTTTTGCGGAGCTCATCGGGAAGCATTTATGGGACTTCGATCTGTTCAAGAATTCTCTTCACAACGGTTTCTGCATCGATTCCTTCTGCTTCTGCTTCGAAGGAAAGGATCAATCGATGGCGGAGAACATCGTACGCGATCGTTTTCACATCTTCCGGGGTGACGAAACCACGGTGTTTCATAAACGCACTCGCTCGAGCAGCACGAGCGAGGGAAATCGTTGCCCGAGGTGAAGCGCCTACTGAGATATAGGGCTTTAACTTTTCGAGCCCATATTTTTCTGGAAATCGAGTCGCAAAAACGAGGGCAAGAATGTAGTCCTTAATTTTCTCGTCCATGAAAATTCTAGAACAGAGTTCTCGGGCCTGTAGGATGGTTTCGGGATGACATATTTTTCGAGCCTTCGAGTAACCGACGCCCGACATTCGGTTTAAAATACCTTTTTCTTCAGTAATATTCGGGTATCCGACTCGCACCTTAAAAAGAAAACGGTCAAGCTGCGCTTCCGGTAAGGGATACGTCCCCTCTTGTTCGATCGGATTTTGAGTCGCGAGCACGATAAATGGATCTTGGAGAGGATACGTTACTTCTCCAATCGTAACCTGATGCTCACCCATCGCTTCAAGAAGCGCGCTTTGCACTTTAGCTGGTGCTCGGTTAATTTCGTCAGCTAAAACTAGGTTTGCAAAAACAGGTCCTTTTTTAACTGAAAAATCACCTGATTTTGGATTAAAAATCATCGTACCCACCAAATCAGCAGGTAGGAGATCGGGAGTAAACTGGATCCTCTGAAACGATGCGTGGATTACATCAGCAAGCGTTTTAATCGTCAGAGTCTTTGCAAGACCGGGAAGTCCTTCGAGTAGAACGTGCCCATCACAAAGGAGCGCCATGATGAGGCGCTCAAGCAAAACACGCTGCCCAACAATGACCTGTGAAGCTTCAGCAAGAACCTCGTCGACAAACTTACTTTTAATTTTAATTTCTTCTGTCAGAGACTGAATATCGGTAGTGACCATAGATAGAGATTTTCTGCTCTCCTGGGCCTACCGTCAATCCGGAAGCTGACGAAGAAATGCGTCTAAAAATTCTTTAAAACCAGGGCCCTCTGCTGACCTGAGGAGTGCGTCGATCATTAAAGCCGATTCATCCGGATTTGATGCAAGTTCATCGACATAAGAACCTGCGTACTTCCCGCACCAGAGCGCGGTCATGTGCCGAAATTCGGGATGCGTTTCTGATGCTAGTAGATCAAAAAACGCATTCAACCCTTCGTCATTCGATTGACGAACAGAGAGTGCATGATTCACGAACGTTAAAAAATCTTTACGGAGCAGAGGGTCGTTTTCAAGCGCTGAAATCACTTTTCCAAAGGGAAAAGCGCTCATCATTCGAGAGACCAGATAAGAAATCCTGCGAGGATCCTCAGACTTCATCGATCGATAGGAGCGAAGTTGTAAGTCGTTACCCGGTTTTCCCAGAGTAACCAGTGCATCTCCCACTAAGGCTTCAGGGAATATACCCGAAGGAATCGATAATCCTAACGTTCGAACAAAAATAGAATTTAACCCTAAAAATCGATCGGTAGCGATTCCACTGAGAGTACGAACGATCAGTGAAGAAAAACTAAAGGGGGTTTTAAATATTGAGTTCACCCACCCACTGATCATCTCTGGATTATCTAATGCACGAGTAATTCCACTACTCAGCAGCCGATCAAACTCAGGCTCAGAAACGATATGCCCAAGTCCTCCGATAAAGTCCTCGATCGTAACTAACTCTTTCCGCGCTTTAATCGACTGAAGCCCGCGGCTAATAGATCGAAGAACTCCAAGATCACCGACCGATTGGAGGAACGCGACGGGTTCATTATGCGTCTGAGATGAACTCACCGCCCAGAAGAGATTTCGAAGTAACTTCATCCCACCTGCACTGGGGTGCCCACTCGAGGGAAGGTTTTCTTCAATCACCGAAAGAGTTTGTTTTAAGTTATAGGCTTTAGCTTTAATGGAAAAATCGACAACTAAATCGGGCGCACTCCCCCAGGGCTTGGGGGCAAGCTCGCTCGTCACACAGGCGGGGATTTTAGAAAGCCCACCTAAACGTTCAAACCATTTTAAAAATGTGACCACCTCTTCATAGGTTTCTCGAAGTGTTGGGGGTCTTTTTCTACCCGAGTATTTTTTTTGAATTTCTCGTGGCCAAGTTTCACGGGGTTCATCACCCCAGGACTCTGCAAATTTATTTATAAATTTTACGCCGTAGTTTTCTGGTAAAAGATAAGAAAAATTCGAGTTTACCAAAATGGACTCGAGGCGATCGAGCGACGTCATCCACCGAACTTTAGTCGTTCGAGATACCGGGTCCATCACCGCAACCATCATTGGATCACTTGCGCGGGTCAGGAACCACTGTGCGGTAGCTTTCGTGGGTAAAGTTCGAACCCACTGATAAAGATTTAAACGGAGGGAACTCGATTGAAGTGTTTTACTTAAATTCTGAAGTCGGATTGAAAGCTCTTCAGGCTGCCAAGAAAGAGGAAGCATTCCATCATTTCCTCTTTCCCAACCAAGAACTGCAAATTGATACTCATCCGAGATTTCTTGAGTACGCACCCTTTGGGCATTTGGAAGCTCTAGACATTCGACCTCATTCACGGCTTTCGAAAGCGTGACGGAATTTGGCAAAGGGGCGGGGCCTATGATCTGTTCATAATAAGGACCGGTTAAAGGTCTAAGATTACGGACATAATTTAGCACGGGGACGAAACGAGAATCGCTCAGAACACTTTCAAGAGATTTAAAAAAACGATTCCAGTCCGGTAAACTTAGCCCTGCCTTCTCACGAAACTCGCCCAGAAGGTGGATGAAAGCCGCAGAGCTCTCTTTTGCGATGCGAATTAAAGTGGAAAAATGATCTGCCGTGAGAGCAGGAAGACCTGGGATTTTTCCCGTGATCGCTGAAATAAAAGCACGCTTTTCACTCAATGGAATCGGGAGTGAAATAAATCTTTCGATAAAAGTATTAAAAAAGGTCACAGAACTCGGTTTGATATCCTTAGAACCTGAACACTTTAAATAAAGATCCCACTGAACCTCGGGACTCTTTCTAAGATCAAGTAACATGCAAGCATGAAGAGGCTCGGAAATCGCGAGACTTGAATCACCTTCAAGCAGTTCTGACCCCGAGAAAAAATGTCTTAATTTTTTTCGAATAGTGATTTCACTCACAGAAACATCAGAGTGCTCCGGAAGATTTCCTGCTCCAGCAAGAAGGTGTATAATATCTGCAAGCATTGAAGCGAGGCGACCATCTTCAGCCATTTTTTCTAGTGCCTGAGCTGCCCGAGGAAACGATTGCAGCGTGGAAAGCTTCAGCACACCCATCTCATCGGAGTGAGTTGCAATGATCTTCCATCCCTGAAACCAGGGATGAGTTCGAGTCGACTCAAATAATGTCTGAACAGAATCGACCCAAACCCCTAGTTCATCGGGGTTCCATGACATCACTTTCCCAAGATCAGAAAAAAAATCTTCAAGATCTGACTCTGTCCACTGCCCTAAGGTTTCACTCCACGCCGCTTTATTTTCTAGAAGAACTCCAAACCAGGAACCCATTCGCGCTCGGTCATTCGAATCGAGTTCTGCAATCGCTAAAACCAAATCAGGAAACCAAGGGCGATCCTGAATAACACTGAGAGCGTCCGCGAGGACATCACCCCATTCGCCTATAAAATAACCAGCGGAATACCCAAAATCATTTCTAAAAACACGAGAAAGAACTCCGAGATATTCCCCACCCGTTCGTCCTTTCAAGATGTCGATTACAGACGAATAAGAAGAATAGAATTCAGGTGGAATTTCACAAACTTTAGAGACGCTAATAGCTGTAAGTGAAGCAAACTGAGTTAAAAAGGGCAGGAGCTGATCCTCAGAACTATGAACACCGATCTCAGAGCTTAAATTTTTCCAGGGTTCATTAAAAACCTTTGCCCCATTCCAGCACTGAATGGGGTGATGAAAACCCCGGTGGAATTGAGAAATATTTCGGATTGCAATTCCATTCCCATTTCCAAAAGTTCGAAGGAGCGAGTAAAAAATTGAACTTTTTTCTAGAATTTTTTCTGGGGAATCAAAATCACTCCCAAACGCATACTCCCAGAGAGAAGCGGATTTTCCTGCGGCCATGTCTCCTAAAAGAAGGGCGGCTGACGAGCTTCGGGTTTTAGTTCTAAAAAAATGTGTAAGGTGTTGAACTAATTTTTTTCTTTCTGGCACTGAAAGGGGGGACTCGCTTATTTTCCTTTGGAGTTCACGAAAGGATTTCGAACGCACTAACCTTCCAAATAGCTCCACTCCCGCTATCGTTTCAGTAGGAGAAAACTGAGTAAGAGTTTTTTTTATGGTTTCAGATTTCACGCTTAAAAGGCGAATGAGTGCACGCAACCGCTCAGGATCATTCAATGCGGAATGAAGTCCTGAAATGAGTCCATCCCATTTTTTCTCCGATTCAAGTTTCTGAATAATTCCACGTGAATCAGAAAGCATCTGGGGTTGTGATAGAAATGCGGAATTGAGAAGTGCAGTCGACACTTCGAGGGTTTTCGAATCCGCCTCGTCTACCAGTGCGGCTAATTCAGGAATCGACCCATTGGAGTTAAAACATTGAATCAGTGATTTAAATGTTTCGGGATCGAGCTCAGGCTTTTTAATTTTTAGCCCTGAGCACGCAGGATTTACTCTTTGATATTTTTCTTGGCTCCCAAGATCCGCATCCGGTTTACTTTTGGAAAACATATCGACTGAACATCCGGAAAATCCGAATGCGGTACTCATCAGTGCGATAAGGAAGTGGATCCGCGGTTTCATACGCGAAGGATTGTATTTCTTTTGAAGTTTAAAGACTAGTAAAATTCAAAAGTCACTTTTCGCTAAACACTATGAAACTATTAGTGTTTATGGAGTTTAATTAAAGTGAGATATCACTTCGAGGACGTATTCCGCCGCCGCTGGGTCCACTCCCAATTGGAGTCCCTGGAGCATCGTTCGCTAGGTTCGCAAAAAGCGTGTACTCACCCATAAATGCAAGTCGAACCGTCCCCGTCTCGCCTGCACGGTGTTTTGAGATAATAAATTCTGCGATCCCTTTATCTTCCGTTTCCTTATTATAATATTCGTCCCGGTAAACGAACCCGACTAAGTCGGCATCCTGTTCGATCGCTCCCGATTCACGAAGATCTGAAAGCATTGGGCGTTTATCTGGACGGCCCTCAAGCGCACGCGATAACTGAGAAAGTCCAATGATCGGAACACGAAGTTCTTTTGCTAAGGATTTTAAATTTCGCGAAATTTCAGAAATTTCCTTTTCACGACTTCCATCTCCGCGACTTCCTTTAGAGCCCTGCATGAGCTGAAGGTAATCGACCACGATGAGATCGAGCTTTTTTTCTTGAGCAAGAAGTCGGCGGCAGCGAGCGCGCATATCCATCACGGTGAGCGCACCCGAATCATCAATAAATATTTTAGCCTTCGATAGCTGATCTGCGGACTGGGCGAGTCGTGGCCAATCACGATCCACTAAGCGCCCCAGACGAAGTCGTTTCGAATCAATTCTGGACTGAGACGAAAGCATCCTCATCACGAGTTCTTCTTTCGACATTTCGAGAGAGAAAATCATAACGACCGCATTTGAATTCATCGCCGCATTCTGTGCAGCAGAAACGACGAGCGAGGTTTTACCCATCGCAGGTCTCCCACCGACAATAATGAGCTGCCCTGGGTGGAGTCCTGCGGTTATTTTATCAAATTCAGTGAATCCAGTTGGAAGACCTGTGACTGCGGTTCCTCGGGAAGCCGCTTCTTCGATCGAGTGCATATTCGCGACGAGAATATCTCTCATCGCAGAAAAACTCTAACTCGCCTGAACATCACTCAC
>JBGSHQ010000295.1:0-9894 GCA_041752095.1 Bdellovibrionia bacterium | reverse complement strand
GGTCCATCCCTGAGAAAACTAATGCCCCGTTCGGAATCCTCGAGCTGGTCGCTTGAAAAGCCAAGATCCGCCAAAATTCCGAGCACAGGTTTTCCATCCAGATGGGGGGAGAGCGTTTCTGGATCAAGGTCCCCGAAACGGGCATGGAGGAGCTTAAGCCTCCCTGAAGCGAAGGTTTCCTTAAAGCGTTCTTTTCCACGAACGAGTGCCCCCTCATCTTGATCGACTCCGATTACGCCATGCTCAGGTGTGAGTGCATTTAGAAAACCAGCGGTGTGTCCACCCCCACCAAAAGTACAATCGAGAATCCATCCGGGCTTTGGACTTTTTAAAAAAGGTTCACAAAGTGCATCAACGATCGGAGTGAGAAGAATGGGGATGTGAATTGTTTTTATTCGATCCATAAAGTTACAGGTCCGTCGTTTAAGAGAGAAACCTCCATGTGGGCTTGAAACTTTCCGCATTCAGTTTTTATACCGAGCTCTCGAGAGACCGACAGAGCTTTTTCATAAAGCGATTTGGCAAGCTCGGGATTTCCAGCTTCGATAAAGCTCGGACGATTTCCCTTCGAAGTGTCTGCATAGAGTGTGAACTGAGAAACGATGAGGTGTGAATATCCAAGGTCGAGAAGCGAGAGGTTCATTTTTCCGGCTGAGTCTTCAAAAATCCGGAGTTTTGAAATTTTGGTAATCACTCGGATAACATCCGCTTCAGTGTCATTCGATCCAACACCGAGAAGAGTAACAATGCCCGGACCAATCTCACCGATGGAGTTTCCATCGACACTGACTTTTCCCCATTTAACCCTCTGAATGAGTGCTCTCATCTCGCTTTTTTGTTTTTTGCAGTCATCGCAACTTTGCGCGTACGAAGCGCAATGTTGTTTTGGAAAAAAACTTCGATTGCTTTGCGGGCTAGATAACTCGACTTAACTTTCCAGTATTCCTTCGAAATAATAAGGGCCGCAACAGCAAGACGGTGTTCACCTGAAGTGCCGTATCCGACGAACCAATCATAACGTCCTTCTGGATCGTTACCCGTGAGCGAACCCGTTTTCCCACCGACGTCGACGTATCCGACAGAGCCCTTTTTAAATCCGCGAAAAGCTCCGCGGGAAGTTCCGCTTGAAACGGTTTCTCGCATCAGAACTTTCATTTCAGCGGCTGCTTGTGGGTCGATCACGACGCTAGAGAGTTTGGGTTCGCCTGAATAAACAATTTCACCCTCGGCATTTTTTAAATTCGAAACGATGAAGGGTTCCATTAAGCGCCCTTCATTAGCGATTGCAGCCGCGATAAGCGCGCCCTGGAGTGGACTCATGGTGTTGTTTTTTGTGAATCCAGAAGCAGTTTCCGCAATTTCCCACGGATCTTCCGTAATGGTCGCGCGCCCTTCCTGGACGGGTAAATCGCTCGTGAGTTTACGGTTAAAACCGAACTTTTCGGCGTATGATTTTAATTCAGTTGGCCCGACGATAAAGACCCCGAGCTTCCCAAAAACGGCATTCACTGAATGCGCGAAAGCGTCTTTAAGGGTCATGTGGGTCGTCCACCGATTAGTCGCGTCTTGAAAAATATTTCTTTTATAGAGGGTGTGAGCTCTCCCATTAAAAGAAACGATCGAGCCCGCGTTCATCTTCCGTTCGGAAATGGCGGCGGATGCTGTGACAACCTTAAAAACGGAAGCAGAAGGAAATGTCGCTTTTAGAGCTAAGTTTTGGGGGATGAGTTTGTCATCTTCTGCATAACTGATCAGCGATAAAACTCTTCCGGTTGTTGCGTCCATGGCAACAAATGCACCGTAGTCGGGTTTATATTGGTGAAGGAGTTTAACCATCTCATCGGTGAGTCCTTGATGAGTCGCATACTCAATACTCACAGGGTAAGGTCGTCCTTTTAGGTCGAGAACCACGTTTTTAGGGAGTTCGAGAGCTACTCCCTTTTCGGCGAGTGCTTGTGCAATATCGCTTTTTTCAATTTTCGGCTTTAATCCGAGAACAATAGAGGCAGGTCCAACCCATTCATCACGAACGAGATAGGCGCCGTAGACTCCAATTACAGTGAGAGCGGCGAGTCCGCCCATCCCGTAAAAAAATTTTTTCTTGCGCCGAATCATCTACTCTATTCTGACCCGCCTGATTCACTCAGGTCAAGCTCGCGAGGTGTTTCTATTTCCCCGCCTTCGGCCGTCGACTGGCCGTCGGTCTCAGTCTTTGGACCCTCTTTAGTTTCAAAAGCCAATCGCGATGTTTTAGCGGAATCACGTTCTTCTTCAGTAATATATTTAGCTTGGGCCATCTTATCGAGAATGGAGTTTACAGTTTTCTCAGCATATTTCGTCAAACTTCCGTCACGAAAGGATTGTGAATATCTTTTTGGGGAAGGAAGAAGCATCGCTAGAAATGCACCCTCGCGTGCAGACAGCTCTGAGGGTGATTTTCCAAAATAAAACCGAGCCGCAGACGAAATTCCGAAAATACCTTCCCCCCATTCAGCAATCCCGAAATAAGTCTCAAGCACCCGTCTCTTTGAAACTTTTCGACTGAGCCAAATCGCTAGGATGAATTCTTTTCCTTTTCGATAAAGAGTTTTTTCTTGGGAAAGAAATACGTTTTTCACGACTTGCATCGTGATGGTGCTCGCCCCTCGCGCAAACTTTCCCTCGGAAAGATCTTCTTGAATGGCCTCTTTAAGCTGGTTTGCATCAAATCCGTCATGTGAAAAAAAGGCCCAGTCTTCACTCACGACAACAGCCCCGAGTGCAGGTTTTGAAATTTGGTCGATTCGGGTCCATCCCGCCGGCGGAGACGGAGAAAGGTGAATTTTAATGGTTTTTTTTTGGCCCTGGTACTGAACGACGGGGTATTTATGATTCAAAACCGAGACGTCTGGAAATTCACGGGTCAACAGTCGATAGGCTCCATAAGCAATCCCGAGACCGACCCCAATTCCGGTGAGAGCAGTCAGCGCAGCAATTTTCCCAAAAGTGGGAGCCAATATTTTTTTGAGTTTCGATTTCGACACGAGCAACTAGGGTACCTCACGCCACAAGTTCGGTGCAATGCGAAATCATTCTGAATGAAATCGGAGAAAGTCTTGTTTGCTCCCCGCGCCACAGGTAAGCTCTTCGTAACGTGGCTAAAAGAAAAAAAGCAGTAAAATCAAAGAAGAACTCTTTGAAGGGTCTTGAGTCTTCAAAGATTCGAGACACTTCCCCTGATAAACAGAGTAATCTTTATAAGGGAAACCCTTTCATTATTCCGAATTATAATCGGACGTATAATAACGCGAAGAAGGCAAAGATCGCTCGCGACATGCTTGAGCGTTATACGGGCTCGCATCCATCGCAGTTTAAAAAACAAATTATTCTCACGAACTTTGAACACTATGTAGAACGCTTTCATACTATTTGTGGGACTGAAAAAACGCGTGGTTCGGCGATGACCGTCGTTCACAGCGATTCTGCAGATGTTACGATCGTAAATTTTTCGATTGGTTCACCGATGGCGGCGCTTGCGATCGAACTTCTTTCGGTCGTGGAGCCCAAGGCAGTTTTATTTTTAGGAATGTGTGGTGGACTTCATCGATCCCTGAAAAAAGGAGATTTTGTTCTTCCTACTGCGGCGATTCGTGATGAAGGAGCTTCGATTCATTTCATGCCCCGACAGGTTCCAGCGCTCCCCACTTTTAAAATCCAAAAATTCGTTTCTGAAATTGTTATGGAACGCGGGTTAGATTATCGAACGGGTGTTATTCACACCATGGACTACCGCTTTTGGGAGTTTGATGAAAAATTTAAGGCACAACTCTATGAGGAGCGTGCTTTAGGTATCGATATGGAAACGGCGACTCTTTTTGTAAGTGGATTCGCAAGCAAAGTGCCGATCGGGGCATTACTCTTAGTTTCAGATCTGCCATTAAAACGTGGCGGAATTAAAACAAAGAAATCTGCATCATCTGTTTTTAAGTCGTTCACCGACCTTCACTTAGAAATCGGCATTAAAGCGATGTCCGAAATCTCTGAAAAAGGTGAGCATATTCGTCACTATAAGTGGTAGGGAAGCCGCGCAATGTTTAAAAAGATACTCGATTTTTTTTCAAATGACCTCGCAATCGACTTAGGCACCGCAAACACTCTCGTATTTGCACGAGACCGGGGGATTATTATTAATGAGCCCTCCGTTGTTGCGATTCATAGAAACGCTCGAGGACAGACTCGTGTGCTTGCAGTGGGTAAAGAAGCAAAAGACATGTTGGGAAGAACGCCTGGATCCATTCAGGCCATTCGCCCCCTTCGGGATGGTGTGATTTCAGATTTCGAAGTGACCCAGTCGATGCTGAAATATTTTATCCAGAAGGCGTCTGAGCGTCGTACATTTATTCGTCCTCGAATTGTTATTTGTATTCCATTTGGGATCACGCAGGTTGAAAAACGCGCTGTTAAAGAATCCGCCCAGTCTGCAGGGGCCCGAGAAGTTTATCTTATTGAAGAACCCATGGCTGCTGCGATTGGTGCAGGACTTCCGATTCGCGAGCCCTCTGGAAATATGATTGTCGATATCGGAGGTGGAACGACGGAAGTTGCCGTTATTTCTCTCGGCGGTATCGTTTATTCGCGCTCAGTTCGTGTTGCCGGCGATAAATTCGACGAAGCGATCGTTCAGTATATTAAACGCAAATACTCGCTCCTCATCGGTGAGCGAACAGCGGAACAAATTAAACTCGCCATTGGATGCGCGTATCCATTTGAAGAAGAAAAGACCTACGAAGTTAAAGGACGGGATCTTATCTCCGGCGCACCTAAGACGATCGAAGTTAATTCAGAAGAAATCCGCGATGCCCTTGCAGAACCTGTTTCGGCAGTGGTCGATGCGATTAAAACAGCGCTTGAACGAACACCGCCGGAGTTGGCGGCAGACATCGTCGATAACGGCATTATTTTGGCGGGAGGCGGATCACTCCTCGCAAATCTTGACGTTCTGATTAAAGAAAAAACAGGACTACCGGTAGCAGTAGCCGAAGATCCACTCACCTGCGTTGTACGCGGCTCGGGGAAAGTTCTAGAAGACATGGACCTGCTGCGTAAGGTCACCGTTATTTAAAGAAAATACCAACACTTTCCGATGATTAAGTCATAGGAAGGTTGGGTTTTCATTGTCCGTTGCTGAAAATAGAGCCGGAAAAAATTATCAATCGGTTCGGATCATCGCAATGATTCCGAGCTCGAGGCCCCCTAGTGCTTACGAAAATTTAATTCATCTCCTCGGAGGACAGAATAAAATTAAATTCGATCAGTCTCCGAATGCGATTGAGCTCTCTGATTTTGCACTCGCAAGTGAGATTTCGGTCATCCTTCTCTGTGTTGGGGAAAAAGAAGATTTAACTGCTTCCATTCATTTTTTAGAGCTAACAACAGAAAAAATTCAATCGGGTACGCTTCGTGTGATCGTGTTGAATAAATTTAATCATCCAAAAATTATATCAGTTTTTAAATCAAAAGGCGTTTCCGAAGTTTTAGATTCGAACATCCCGTTAAAACCGCTCAATTTAAAAATTAAACAGGCCCTTACTGCAGCACAAAAATCATTAAACAAAAATCAAGCGGGATCAGCGGAGGTAAGCGCAGTTGGGGGTATCGGGAACGTAAAAAGTTCCAGTAAAGCCTCATCAACCACGATTACCTGGGTTCCTGCGCACGAACATCCGAGTGATTTTTTTATCGTAACAAATAAAAGAAACGCTCGTTATATGATGGGTCAGTGGTTAGTAGACATTTTAGGCCCCGGCCCAAGCGCAGGGATTTGGGAAGAGTCACAAGCCCAAATGAACGGACATCGGGGATGGCATTGGAAATCCCGCGATCCAAACGATAAAATATTCGACACACCAAACGGAGCGTGGATATTTTTTGGTAACCAACCCGAGTTCCGTTGGCAAAAAAATTTATGGTCATTTAAAGGTCGCCAATGTTCGTTGGTCTATTATGAAAAGGGCGAACCGATTTATTACCGAATTCATAATGATGAAACTGGACTGAAAATCGCTGAGAACTCAAATATCGCAAACGCTAGAATGGACGATATTCGTGCCAGCCTCGAAGCCTCCGTTCGACTCTCGGAAAACATTTCACTCGACGAGGTATCTCCCCACGAGAAAAAGGCAATCTATTCTGCAGAAGAGCAAAAAAACGAATCCGAATCGGATGATGTGGGGAGTGATTTTGCGGATGTGCTTAATAAAACCCCACATGCACTGAGTGTCGGAACAAGTGGGGCAAATGGAGCAATTGTTTTCAAAAAAGATGAGCCGAGTGTTGCGTGGAATAACCAGACTGGCGATAGCCAGGGTGTAAATTTTAATAAGGGTCCCGTATCTTTTAAGAAGGATACGAATGAAACAAAGTGGAATCAAGGCGACCTTTCAGAGAGTGGACCCTTACCCTTCGGGATTGGGGATTTACTTGATGAAACACTTGAAACAGGAACCCAAGCTTTTGAACAAATTGAACTTCGCTTAAGTTATAAGGGCCGAGAAGTTGATTTTATTGAGCTGCTTGAGAATGAAGCGCTTTTTGACATTGAAGAGTCTGACGTACGTTTAGACGAGAAGGTTAGCGTTCAGCTTGAACTTATCAATGGTGGCGCGGAAACGCGAATAGACGTCGAAGGAAATGCCGATTCTATTCACCCATCTTTAAATGGGCGAGCGCTGGTGCGTGTGGGTATAAATCCTGCGGTCCGGAAACGATTTACTGATGTTCTCGATTTATTTGAAAAGCGACAAGCGAAACTCAGCGCTTTTTTTCGGCGAGCGAAAGGAGAATGATTGATGTCAAACATAGGATCACTTTCACCCGATACCTTAAGTAAAGTTAAGGCACTTGTTGAGAACCAAAAAATCCTTCTCATCGATAAAAATCAAATCGCGCGAGATCATTTGGTGTCGATGCTGATGGATATAGGCGCAGAGCGAGAAAATATTTATTTTGCAGGTGAAGTTGATCGCGCCGTGCTCGCCTTAAAGGAGTATAAACCGTCGATCCTCATTTGTGATGAAAGTATAAGCCACGAAAAAGCAGTAGACTTATTCGAAATTTTTCGAGGAAACCGCCAACGCGAAGACTCTAAAATTTTTTTATTTCTAACCAAAAACAGCTCTCAGGCCGGCGTAGGGAAAGTAGCTGAAGATGATTTTGATGGGTTTTTATTAAAACCCTATTCGAAAAAACTTTTTTATCTTGTTTTTAGTGACCTAGTCCAAAAGAGACTTTTTCCTAGCGAGTATCAAAAGAAGCTCAGTGAAGGGAAAGATCAGCTTTTTCGTGGTGAAATAGATCTTGCCCTTTCGACGCTTGAAGAAGCGAGAAAGATGAACGAATCACCTACGCAGGCTCTATTTTACATCGGCCAAGCACTTGCGATGAAGACGGTTTACGAAAGCGCTAAGGCAAATTACCAACAAGGTATTCAGATTAATGAAATCCATTTTAAATGCCTGCAAGGGCTATTCGATTTACTTTCTCAAGAAAAAAAGGAACTTGATGCTTATGAAGTTCTTCGGCGCCTTGTGACCGTGTATCCAAAAAACACGAAGCGTTTAAGTCTTGCGCTTACGCTTGCAGTGAAGACTAAAAATTTCCGAGATGTAGAAGGGTTTTACGATATATTTAGTTCGATTGATGATCATACGGTTGATCTTGTTTCGCATATGTGTGCGGCACTCGCCGTGAATGGGCGTTTTCACCTCATGCATGCTGAAAAAGATTCTGCCATTGTTTCGTTTGAGCGCGCTTTAGAACACGGCGGCGATCAAGTGAAGTATGTAAATTATGTTTCGGAGAGTTTAATCAAATACGGCTTCGTAAAAGAAGCGAGTGATTTTCTGGAACGTTTTATGAAGAAGACAGCTTGATTTAAGGAATGTTATAGCGCGTTTTAAGGTAGGTCTCGAGCGCTTGGCGATTTGTGGTTCCGATGTCGGTGTCATAGAAAACAATTTCCGCTAGATATCCATTTAAGAATCGTCCGGCTGACATTCCTGCACCAATGCTGACAAGAGCAGAAGCAACATTAGTACTGTTCGCACCCGCAGTATTCATCGTCATACCAGCCGCAGTATTTCCAGTTGTAGTTCCATTTACTCCCGTAGTCGCCGAGTTCGATGTAAAATTCATATTCGAACTTGCAACGAATGCAGCGTTATTTGCAGGAGTTGAATTTGCACGGCACCCAAAAAATGTTCCACCCGCATCGATTTTTCTTCCACAAGTAGAGAGAAAACCAGTAGTACCACAGGGCTGATTTGTTGCATTTGTATCATTCAGAAAAGCTGTGAAACGGGTTGACGCTGCGGAGTTTGTGCTAATTGCCCAAATCGATTGATTCGTTTGCGCATTATTCGCAGTTGTTAATGCTGCCCCATAACTCAGACCAGCCTTGTTATTCATGATGTTTAATCCAGAACCAGAAAAATTAAGTCGGTAACTGGAAGCACTATTAAAATAAAGTGCGGGGAGATTATTGAGTGCTGCAACACTTGCTGTATACTGGGGTCGTGTGGTCGTAACGCCCGTTGGTGAATTTCCGTTAATCGTTAAATCCGTCCAGGTGTTGATGAATCCACCACTCTGAACATTAGTATCAGCACGAAGCCAAAAAAATGGATTCATTAAGTGGGTGAAGCTCGAAGCGAGAGTTCCTGACTGAGTATCCGTGTTTGTTACAGTCACTCCTAGAGTAGCAATAGTCGCTCGTGCGGGTATTACACACGTGGCGCTTGTAGCGCTTACATAGGTGGATGTTGTGCAATTTACTCCGCCGATAGAGGCAGTTAAACCCGTAAGAAAACCAGTTCCGGTGATGGTGAGTGTGGCGCCCTGGGTACCAGCATTTCTTGAAAGCGATGCGACAGTCGGTGCGGGGTTATTTGTTACCGTGATTGAAATCGATGCAGTGGTAGAACCGCCTGAGTTTGTGGCAGTAATCGTGTAACTCGTGGAGCCTTGGTCTGCCGTTGGAGTTCCGGAGAGAACGCAGGCGCTCGATAAGCTTAAGCCCGCAGGTAGTGTGGGTGAAGATCCACAGCTCGTAATGGGTCCACCACTAGCGGTTGGAGTTTGGTTTGTGATCGCAATGTCTTTTGCGAAACTAAAGGGTGATCCTGAGTAAGCGAGAGAGGATGGAGCGATGTCGTTTACGGTGATTGAGATCGAGGCAGTGGTAGAGCCGCCCGAGTTCGTGGCCGTGATTGTGTAACTCGTCGAGCTTGAGATTACTGAAGGGGTTCCGGAGAGAACGCAGGCACTGGAAAGGCTTAATCCAGTAGGTAGAGCTGGGGAACTTCCACACGAAGTAATCGCACCACCTGATGAGGTCGGAGTCTGTGAAGTAATTGCGGAGCTTCGAGTAAACGTAAACGGTGAGCCTGAATATGCGAGAGAGGATGGAGCGATGTCATTAACAGTGATTGAGATTGAGGCGGTGGTAGAGCCGCCTGAGTTCGTGGCGGTGATCGTGTAACTCGTAGAACCCGAGATAACTGTTGGAGTGCCAGAAAGAACACAAGCACTTGAAAGGCTTAATCCAGTGGGTAGAGCTGGAGCGGAACCACATGAAGTAATCACCCCACCACTCGATGTGGGGGTTTGGGACGTAATTGCCGAGTCCTTCGTAAAAGTAAACGGAGAGCCTGAGTAGGCTAGCGTCGCTGGAGCGATGTCGTTTACAGTGATTGAGATCGAGGCAGTGGTAGATCCGCCCGAGTTCGTGGCGGTGATTGTGTAACTCGTAGAACCCTGAATTACGGTCGGGGTTCCGGAGAGAATACATGCGCTGGATAAACTGAGTCCGGTTGGCAGAGCCGGAGAAGAACCACACGAAGTAATTGCGCCACCACT
>JBGSHQ010000294.1:0-9027 GCA_041752095.1 Bdellovibrionia bacterium | reverse complement strand
GGCGCAGATGACCTTCAGGTAGTCGTCTTTCCAAATTCGTTTATATTCCTGATGCTGATGCTCGCTCATAACACAAACCCTATGTTAATCCCAGCACGTCAGCGAGCAGGGCTTTTTGAACATTGGCTTCGTCGGCTTTGCCGAGTGCCTGCATGAGGCCATCCAATTCGCGTAGCGCTTCGGTGAGTTCACTCATCGCTTCGGCGGCACCTCAGAATTCGGTCCCCGAGTGCCATGTCGATGTATCCACGAACGACCATGAAGCAGACTCGGTCGCTATTCCGTTTCAGTCGATGAATCGAACTGAAGATGCTTATCAGTTTTCGCATACGATGAATGGAGTTCGGTTCTTCGGAACAGTGATTAATGAGAAGGTTGATAAAAGTTTCGAATTAGATGCAACCGATGTTGCGACTGGGAAGTTAGTTTCGCCATCACAGAAAGCCCCTTTTAATCATTCCGGTTTTGCTTCTATTTCGGTGAGCCACGGCCTCATGGATTATGTAGTCTGGTGTAAATAAGGGATACGTCATTTTTATGTCGCAATATTAAGCCTGTGTCGGGTTCGACACAGGCTTTCTTTATTTAAAAGGATGAGTTGGGGCTTTGCGCTTCTGGTGACTCGCGTCTAAAATAGTAAGAGTTGGGTACCTATAGGGAATTTCGTTTGAGAGGGGTCTTCTACTCATGAAATGGTTATATTGCGGTTTAGCCTTGCTTACTTTTTCTACGGCTGTTTTGAATTCGAATGCGGTCGCAAAAGATTTTAACCTGAATCTGGATGATGAGTTACCCGACTATAAAAATACTCAGTTACCGTCTATCACATCGTGCGACCCTAAAAATCCGGCGAGTACTTATTTTTCGGCTGGAGGATCTACCGCAGCAGGGGAAATTTTAAAAACTGCAGCGAACGCAGCGATTTCCGTTAAAGACAGTTACGATCCTATGAGTGAAGAGGAGAGTATCGATGGTAAAGCAACGATCGATACTCCGTGCGATGAACCCGCAAGTATTGCGACCGATAATGTAGATAAGCTCGCATGTAGGCTTATGAATGCGGATTATATTGATGATCAGAAAAAGGAAGTCGCTAAGGCGATTAAAGCGATGGCTTGTCAGCGTGGTGTTCTTACCGCAATGGGTGGGGAAGTGGCTTGCTTGAAGAAGCAAATCGGTGAAGCTGAAAAAGTGATCGATGCGATCGTAAATAGTCCAGGTGGGCTTGCCTCGATGTTAAAAACGGGTCAGGACACCTTTCAAGACCGATCCCAGCAATTAAAAACGGTGACTGAACGAATTAAAGGAAATGGTTCTGGAAATATTGGGTTAGAGGGAGCCGCAAAGTTACTCCAAGATCTGGGTGTCGCTGTCCCGGCGCAAGTCGAATTAGCGAATACACAAGTGACGACGATTCGAGAAGACCAGGCGCGATTCGAGACTCTCGTAAAACAGGTAGAAACGGCACAGATCTTAAAGTGCATGAATACACCCGTAGAAGATAAATCTTGTCTAATGCGTGGGGCCACTTCGTCGAGTAAGAAATATGCGACTGGCCCCGTTTCACCCTTGGATCATTACAAGTGCATTTATGCCCAATCAGCAAATAAAGTGGTCGATGGTACACCAGTGTTAAATCCAGGTCGTGAAACGGAACTTAATCTATATGCAGAAAAGACACTCACGATTAAATCGGGAGACGAAATTTCAGCTTTTGCCGATTTCCCCCAGATTCCAGATGCAGATACTTTTCGTAAATCGTCTCGAACGTTTGAGCTGAATACACCCGCAGATCTCTATAAACGGTTAAAAGAAAAAGTGGGGACGATGAATACTGCTGGGAAGAATTTTTCTGGGCAGCTGGATATTGATTTTAAGAGGTGCCAACGATTGGCGGAATCGCGTACTGCTAAGGACCGAAGTAGCGCTACCAGTACTTTACGCTCAGGTCAGAATGCAATGGACCAATCCTTCACAAAAATTAAATCCCAGAATGCAACGGCGTTTCGGGATCTTAGAAATAAGTATGCGATGGCTTTAAAAGCAGCGACTGGGGTGAGTAGATTACCGGATACTCAGAACTGCGAAAAAGGGTCGATCGAAGCTCAAGCCCAGTGTTTCGATGCTTTAAATTCGATGGTCGATACACTCTATACGGGAAAAACGCGTTCGACTGATAAAGCTCTCGGAGCTGCGGCTCTGGGTTTAACCGGTGGTGCGAATCCGGTACGTGCCTTCTTAGGCTCAGTTCCAGCTACGAACGATAAATCACGTACGATTCCTGTGGACTGTGCCGGGGTCGATGATTGCTTAACGAAGTATAATTCGGTCGAAAGTGGATTAAGAAGTTTTACCGAGTCTTATCCGGCTAATTTAAATAATACGATTCAGCAAACGGCGATGAATATTTCTACTGGCTCGGATCCGAAGACGGGGCAGCCTGTTCCAGGCGCATCGAATTTACTGGCCGTTACTCAGGGAATAGAAGCAGTGAAGGCGAAACTCATGAGTGCGCTTTCTAAGCTCGGTGTGGATGATGGGCTTAATCTGGATCCGAAGAGTGTGACTCCGCCTGAGAAAGATCCGTCAGGGTTATTCCAAACTGCGGGTTTAAAGAACCTTGTTCTTGCTGGGCTAAATCCTGGGCTGCCTGATTCTGGCTCGAAGGGATTCGGCGATACGCTGAAGGCGATTAATGAGCGGAAAAAGGAAATCGTAGAGCAGCAGGGGAAGCTTGCTACTTTTATGCAGGAGTTGGATTCGAGGAAGCTGGCTTGTGAGGCGGAGACTTCGAAGGGGATCATGGATCTGGCGGAGAAGAAGTGCGATAAGGCAACAGATGAATTAAATAAGTGTATTGAAGCCGCTTCAAAGGATCCAGTGTCTCAAGTTGCTTCATTTGCTGATTACATAGCTACATTTAAGAATGGTACCCCACAACAGTATAATGATTATGTCAAATCTATGAGATCTAAGCAGAATAACGGTGCAGCCACTACCGGATTAAACTGCGGCATATCTCCCGAAGAAAAGAACAAAGCTTGCGATTACTTTGAGTCACTTTCCGACAACAAAATTAAAGATTTTGAACTTAAACTAAAAAATAAAAATTCTGGAATTGGTAATGATTCTCGTCAAGGTTTGTAATAGATTGGATTTTATTTAGTGAATCTCCCATTCCATAAACTCCAAGCCTGCGGGAATGATTTTGTTCTGATTGATCATCGCGCGGGAGTGCCTTCGGGTTTTAAGTTCACGCCAGAGACGGCAGCGAAAATATCGGACAGACACTTCGGTGTGGGGTGTGATCAGATTCTTTGGCTAAAGCCAGGTGAAAAAATTGAGAGAGAGAAATCAGACTCTGCGAAGTATTCCGCAAAAATCTTGATTCTAAACGCCGATGGAAGTGAAGCCGAGATGTGCGGAAATGGAATGCGCGCCATTGGTGTATTTCTGGGAGTGCGTACACCCGGAGAGAAAAAATTCAGTCTCGCTACTGCAAGTGGGCGAGTGGATGTGGATCTCAGCGGTAAGTACCCAGAGGTTTCTCTGGGTGTGCCTAAGATTTTATCTCGCGAAGAAAAAATTTCACTACCAGGCGGTGTAAACGGGATTTTCACACGAGTGGATATGGGAAATCCCCACGCTGTATTTTTTCTTGGTCATGGATTCCCCGAAAATAATCAGACGTTTGGGAAGATGGCTTCGATTGCGTTAGACCGCGTCGGGCGAGCGATAGAGAATCACTCGCTATTTCCTGCGCGAACGAATGTTGAGTTCGTAGAAATAGAGAGTCGAGAAAGAGTCCGCGTTCGAGTTTGGGAGCGCGGAACAGGCGCTACGCTTGCCTGTGGAAGTGGGGCGTGCGCAGTGGTTGCTGCAGCTATGGATTTAGATCTAGTCGATGCCTCGAAGAAGATTGAAGTGATTCTTCCAGGGGGAAGTGTATTCGTTCGAATGGAAAAGACGGCTTTTCTTTCTGGGCCTGCGCTCGAAGTTTTTTCGGGTGAGTGGCGAGATTCATTTTAGTCCGAAAATCAGACTTGGGTTTATTTGATTTTTAAATCGAAAAAAACCCATCAAAATGGCTTAATTTTTACAGAATTCATGCTAGAAGTTTCTGATGAATTTAAAATCATTTTCGAATCGCGAACTTCATGAAAAGGTTCTCACACTTTCAACAGAAGAGAGGCGAATTACTCTAGAAGTTTTATGGCATCTTAAGGAAGTAGAGGCTCGCAGGCTTTATGCCGAACGTGGACATAGTAGTTTATTTGAATATGTCACCCGTGAGCTGAATTATTCTGAAGGTTCCGCGCAAAGACGTATCTCTGCGATGCGGGCCCTTCGTGATCTTCCTGAATTAGCCGAACATGTCGAGTCGGGTAATTTGAAGGTCACTCAGCTTGCACAGGCCCAGTCCTTTTTTCGTTCAGAACTAAAATCAGGTAAGCGATATACGCTATCTGAAAAACGCGAAGTCATTACTGAAACTATCGGAAAATCCTCTCGGGAAACTGAAGCATTATTTGCGAGCATAAATCCTGAATATGCTGAGCGAGACCGGATTCGTGCAATATCTGAGAATAAAACTCAGATCACTTTTACGGCCGATGAAATCCTAATGAAAGATATTCAGGCGATTCGGGATCGTTTTGCTCATCAGATTCCCGCGGGTGCGAGCCTCGCCGAGGTGATTCAGTTTATGGCGAAGATCGTGCTTGGGTCGACGGTTGAGAAAAAAGCGAACTTTCGACAGCCAGTTCATGAAAATCTGCCATCTCTAGAAAATCTACCGGCTTTGAAAAAACTACCCTTTCTGAAGAATCTTCCAGCCCAAGAAATGCATTCAACTAAAGAAACGAGTTTACCGCCAGCGCCGAAAGTAAGATCGCGTTATATACCGATCCGTGTGAAACGCGAGGTGTGGAATAGAGATCAAGGCCGATGCACATTCGTTTCGCCTATAAATGGAAGGAAGTGCTTATCGAGGCACCGTCTACAGGTCGATCACATTAAGCCTTACTTCATGGGTGGAGCTTCGAATGATTCAAAGGGACTTCGTCTGCTTTGCTTTGCGCATAATCAGCTCGAGGCAGCTAAGAAAATTCCGAACTTCGGTCGTCTCAGGCGAAAATAAACCATTGCTAATTTTTTTCGAGATGAATTAAATCTGTTTGCTGAGTTTATTTTTATGGCCGTATGCTAAAATAACTCTCAATATTTTTAAAAACGAATTTCACTCAAATAAAAATCACTCAAAAAAATAACTTATTTTAGTGATCGAGTCCCGCAGCCGGATTCACATAGAGTCGAAAAGTCTTATCGCGATCGCGGCGGATGCCGACGATGCCGTTCTCTTTTTCGGCGGAAAGCTTCTCGTAAAAAGAAGGATCAAGGTTTGAAACCTCTTCAACACTTTTTCCTTCGTACTTTCCAAAATCCACGATCACTTCTGATTCGTTAATGATTCCAGTTACCGGGCTATTTTCTTTCTGACTCATGCACTTACCATTTTAAAAGACCCGGGGTGATGAATGCAAGTGAGCCTCGGTTAGGGTTTTGCGTGCGTCAAAATTTTACCGATTTTACTTAAAGTCAGTCATTGAAACCGAGCACTGAAGAATCGGGACAGGATCAGGCCGAAATCGATGCACTATTGTAGAGTATATTTTCTGAAATATTAAAAATACTACGCTACGAGTCAAGTCTATGACTCTGTTAGGCTACTTGGAATGTTCGCCCGTATCGAAGTCGCCTTAAAACCAGAATACACCGATAGTGTCGCCGCCCCACTTTTACGAAGAATGGAGATGGTTGATCCTCATCTGCGAAAGCTCGTGAGATGGGCACGTTCGATGACCGTTTACTGGCTCGATCTTCCTCTTTCGCGCGAAGAACTCATTTATGCTTCCCAGGAAACACTCTGGGATCCTGTTCTTCACTGGCTCTTTACTGGAAACTTGATCCCCTCAGCAGCAGGTAAGCACGGAAATGTTGAAGATATTTTAGAAACGGCCCCGAATCGTCCCGGAAAATTTTTCGCTCTCGAAAAACGTTTTCGGATCGGAGTGACTGATCACGCGGCCGCAACCCTCATTGATTCGTTTGAGGCCGTATTAAAAAGAAAACTCGGATCAGACACGCGCGTTGCAACCGGATCGATGTTGCTTCTTGAAGGACCCGGCCTGACTGAAGACCATCTTTCCAGAGTCGCACGCGAATATTTTTCAAACGAACTTCTCGAAAGCTGGACACTCTCAAGCGAAAAAGAACTTTCCCATACGGAGCGTTTTCACCCCGAAAGAGTGAAACGTGAAATGCCAAAAGCCGCACCCCTTCGATATCATGCACCGATCGATCATCTCGCGCTTGGAAGTCTAACTAACGGTGAAGTTTCTCAGTTTTGTAAGCGAAAAGGACTCTTCTTTTCGGATTCAGAGATCGAAGCGATGCGAGACTATAAATCCGCAGATCCAACTGGAAGTATCACCGATGCTGAACTTGCAGTGATTTCGAAAATATGGAGAGAAGTCCCCTTTCGAAGATTACTCCGAGCCGATATTTTACCCAATTCTGCGACCCGATCTGTGAAGAAAGATTTAGGACCCAGTCTTCCCGAAAAAGTAAAAGGACTGGTCGAAGGAACCTTCAAGGAAACTTTAAAAGAAGTTCCACGCGCATGGGTGGTTTCAGCTTTTGAAAATGGCGCAACTCTTCTGGGATATGATGATGAAGATTTGCTTGCGATTGAATCTGGAATTGAATCCGAAACGGTCGCTGCCGATGCCACCTATGGCGCCTCGATGGGATACAACTCGATCTATCTTAAATCCATCTGTGCGGGGCATGGTGCACGCCCTATTTTAGCAACAGACATTCTTTGCTCGTCTGATTTAAATTCGACCGTTCCGAAAGATATCGACCATCTTCACCCTCGCCGAGTGCTGGATGGTGTGAAGCAAGGAATTTCAAAAGCCGGGTCACAACTCGGGATACCCACCGTAGGAGGCGCTCTCTACTTCGATGGAAAAGAAGGCCTGACTCCTGTTGCCCACTTTTCTTCCATTTCGCTATTACCTCGGACTGCGGGGGGAATTCCTTCTGACCAGCGCGAAGCCTCTCAGGGTGATCGACTGGTTATTCTAGGAACGCCGACTGGAAAAGACGGAGTTTTAGGATCTCCTGCGGTTCAAATTTGCGATTCAACTCTTTTACATGCACTGGGAGAGTTTGTGATCGAAGTGAGGGATCTGGGGTGGAATCGACTTTTTCTTCCCTGTGCTCAGGGTGGGGTTGCCTCCCTCGCTTCTCGAATCGCTCGTGAATTTGGAGGCGTGGAGATTAATCTCGATTTACTTCCCTTAAAACAACCCGGTCTGCGTCCGATGGAAATTTTGAGTAGCGAGACGACTGAGCGAATCGTGGCGATTGTACCCGAAGAGCGAGTTGCGGCGTTTGTTGGGCTCGCGAAGCGTCGAAATATTTCTGGTGTTGAAATTGGAAAAATTACAGACAGTGGTAAAATTCATGTTTTAGCCTCTGGAGAAACGATCGTTGATCTCGAAACGAAATTTTTAAGAGGCCAACAGCCTCGTGCTGAAGAATCAGCATCCATCGTGATTCGGCCTGCCAACCCCACCCAAGCTCCTTTTGGAGATCCCGCTAAAGAGGGTGTTGAAACGTTGCTTAGGCTCATGGGGCATCCGAATGTTTGCTCTCGCGAGTGGTTGATTCGTCAGCTGGATCATGAAGTCCAAGGAATGAGCGCCCTAAAGCCGCTGCATACCGTTTCGATCACTCCTGAAGTGACTCACACGGGGCCGAATGATGGGGGAGCCTTAAAATTAAAGTCGGGCTCCAATATGGGGCTTCTGATTGCAACCGGCATGGCACCGAGGGCGACTGCGGTGGATTCTTACTTAATGGGCGCACTCACAGTCGATGAGGCCGTGCGAAACGCATTGGCATGCGGAGCCGATTATGGAAAAGAAGATTTTCTTTTTGCCCTTTCCTACCAGTTTTCTTGCCCTGGAAAGAATTTAGAGAATCCAGAATTTCGTGGAGAATTACTCCGCGCTTGTTTTGGCGCATCTCATGCGGCTGTCGAACTTGGGACTCCGTTTGTGCATGGTCAGCAGCAGACGACCCGAAGTCAGACTTCGAAACTGCATTTTTTAGTCCAGTCCATTTCGCGCGCAACTAAAGTTGCTGGAATTCGAAGCGTCGATTTTAAAACCCCAGGGGATTTCATCTACCTCTTGGGCCCTGCGCAGTTCGGATTAATCGGTTCTCTCGTGAGCGAAATTTATGGCGGAGTCCCTAAGGATGCAACACTACCCATGCCTGAATGGGATTCGGCTCGTCGCCTTTATGCTTGGCTCGGGGGAGCGACTGGGAAAGAGCAGAAGAAACTCAGATCGATTCATGACATTTCAGATGGTGGACTCATGACTGCAGTTGCAGAATCCAGTATCGCTCGTGGAATGGGTGTTTCCATTCAATACCCAGACGGTCTTCCTCGGACTTCGGAGTGGGAGTTTTTATTCGGCGAGGGATTTCACGGTTTTATCGCAAGCTGTTCAGAAATTGATGCCCCTCTGGTTGAAGCCGATATGCAGCAGCATGATGTTCCCTTTATGAAACTGGGAACAGTAACTGGAAGTGGTGTCATTCAAGTCAGGCGGGGGGAAGCCCCTACGCTCGTCATTGAAACAAAAGTCCTTCGTCAAGCTTGGAAGCGGGAAGGGTACTGGGAATAATCATGAGTGATGTGATCCGCCCTAAAGTTTTAGTCCTCCGTGCTCCCGGAATTTTAAGTGAACATGAAACAGCGCTTGCGTTTGCCACAGCAGGATTTGAAGTTCACCTTCGTAATCTTGAAGATCTCATTTCTGAAAAATACCGTGAAGAATCGCTCATGAATGAGTACCAAGCATTGGCCATTTCTGGGGGAGCGACTACGGCGGATGAATTGGGAAGTGGAAAACTTCTCGCTTTAAAAATTTATCACGAACTCGGATGGAG